>DYNT01000080.1 GCA_020720905.1 Micavibrio aeruginosavorus | reverse complement strand
GGATCACGACGTTTTCAACGCCCAATGAGCGCGCCAATGCGGCATGATCCGTTTGGTGACGAAGCTCGCCATGCACAGGCACAGAGAGACGGGGATGCACCCAGCGGTAAAGCTCGGCAATATCGGGTTGCCCCGCATGACCAGAGGCATGAACAAGGCGTCCCTCCGTCATGTGATCGTTGGTCACGACTTTCACGCGGTGGCTGAGCAAAAGGTTTTGCACGCGCCCAATCGCTTTTTCATTGCCTGGAATATCGCGTGAGGAAAAAATCATGACATCGCCACGCTCTAACGTCACGGCAGGATGATCAAACACGGCAATGCGCGAAAGCGCGGCGCGGCGCTCGCCCTGACAGCCGGTGCAGATCATAACGACTTTATCGCGCGGCGCTTGCATCGCTTCATGCTCGCTTAGAAAATCATTAAACTCTGGCAAATAGCCAAGCGATTCCGCAATTTCAGCATTCCGCCACAAAGAACGCCCGACCAGCGAAACGTACCGACCATGCTGACGCGCAGCCAAAGCAACAGATTTCACTCGCGCAATGTTGCTGGAAAAACACGTTACAGCAATGCGTCCCTTATACTCTCCGAACAAATCGATAAAACTCTTCTGCACCATGATTTCCGATGGTGTGGCCACAGGAACCGTCGCACCTGTTGAATCGCCCACCAAGGCCATCACGCCTTCGCGCCCCAACTCTTTAAGCCTCGCCTCATCCGTCAAGCGGCCAATGATGGGATCGTTATCAAACTTCCAATCGCCTGTATGAAGCACACGGCCATGCGCTGTGTTGATCGCCACCATATGGCTTTCAGGAACCGAGTGCGTGACAGGGATCATCTCAATGGCAAAGGGTCCCGCTTCAAACGAACCACCGACAGGAATCTCTGTCACAGGAATAAGCCCCTGCATCCCCGCCTGAGCAAACTTGGCGCGTAGCATCGCGGCAGGAAAAAGCGTCGCATAAACGGGGCAGCGCAAATCCGCCCACAACCGCTCAATCGCGCCCAAATGATCCTCATGCCCATGCGTGATCACAATGCCCAGCAGATCATCGCGCCGCGCCGCGATAAAGCTAATGTCCGGCGTGATAATATCAATGCCTGGCGTCGTATCATCGCCAAACATGATGCCGCAATCCACCATCAACCACTTACCCATCGTGCCATAAAGGTTGAGGTTCATGCCAATTTCGCCAGAGCCCCCAAGCGGTAAGAGCCACAAAGCGTCATCAGGAGGACGGTGCGTGTCTTTTTTTATTTTATGCGTCATTGTTTGTTGTCAACTTTCTGTTCTTTTCAAAAATAAGAGCAAGGCCGCGCAAGGTGAGATCCCCATCGATATGATCCAAAGAAGGAAGAGCCTCATCAAAAAGGGAGGCAAGGCCGCCCGTCGCCAAAACAGTCATGGGCGCGCCAAACTCGGCCTTAATGCGCGCAATCAACCCCTCAATCATGCCGACATAGCCCCAAAAAATCCCTGACTGAATGGCCGTCACTGTTCCCGTCGCAATAACCTTGGGGGGACGCGCCACCGCAACGCTTGGCAGCTTAGCCGCCGCCATATGCAACGCGCGAAGCGAGAGATTAACCCCAGGCGCAATCACGCCCCCGCAATAAACACCATCGCCATCGATCACATCAAACGTCGTCGCTGTGCCAAAATCGATAATCAGCAGCGGCGTTTTGTAAAGCGCAATCCCCGCCACGGCATTCATCAAACGATCCGCGCCAAGCTCTTCGGGTCGATCAATCTTGATCGTCATGCCCGTCTTCACACCGGACGCCCCAATCATCAGCGGCTCACAATTAAAATGATGCACGCAAAGCCTAATCAAATTAAAATTCGCATCCGGCACGACCGAACCGATAATCGCGTCCGTAACCGTCGAAACCTCAACGCCGATCAAAGCCATAAGGGGTTTCAAAAAAGCAGCGTATTCATCCGCCGTGCGCTGCGCGTTCGTCGCTGCGCGCCACAGGCCGATTTGCGTCATGCCGTCGAACAAGGCAAAAACAGTGTTCGTGTTACCGGCATCAATGGCAAGAAGCATCCCAAAACCTCCCTTTATATTTTACAAGAAAAAGACATCGCCCGTCTGTATAACGGTTTCCTGCCCCTCCGCCAACCGCAAGATAAGGCCGCCTTTTTGATCAATGCCAGCAAAATCGCCCTGAATCTCTCCTGTTGGCGTTCGCACGACCATAGGCCCCATCTTGGCGTCCGATAGCCACGCCTTGCGAAGAGGGCAAAACCCATCGTAGTAGAGCGTTTGCCGCCATTGTTCAAGGCTTTGCAGAAAATAAGCCAGAAGATCCTCAACCGTTACGGACGATCCCTGTTCAGATAACGATGTTGTTGGATAAAGGGCTTCTTGAGGATGATGAGCCACATTAATGCCAACCCCGATCACGATCCAATCGACTAAGTTTTGAACAACAGGAGCGGCCTCAAGTAAAATGCCGCTGATTTTCTTCCCCTCAACCAACACATCGTTCGGCCACTTCAATTGCAACGAGGCATCAGGACAAGCCTTTAAAACCGCATCATGAACGGCCAGAGCCGCCGCAAAACTATACAAAGCCGCCCATTGCAACGTAATCGAGCGAGGCCGCAAAAGCACGCTGACGTATAAGTTGCCTTCGGGCGATTCCCATGTGCGTCCCAAGCGCCCCTTCCCCGCCGTTTGCCTGCGCGCATGAATAACAAGACCCTCAGCCTCTCCTGCCTCGGCAGCTTGCTTGGCGACTATGTTTGTACTTGCGGTAACATCAAGTCTTTGAATACGAAAAAAAGGAGGGATCATGGAAGCAACATCCTTTCTGCAGCGAGGCGAGCCCCTTCGATAACAGGCGCTGGCCACAAGACAAACAAAACAACAAACAAAGCCGCCAACGCAAGGACACCGTTGTGCGCATAAGAACGCGGCACGGCCAGAACCAAAGCCTCGCCCTCTTTCTTATCAAAATACATGATTTTGATAAGCCGTAAATAATAGCCTGCCGCCACGACGCTGGCCAACACGCCGATCAGCGCTAACGGCCACAGCTCCGCCTTCACCGCCGCTAACAAGACAAAATATTTTCCAAAGAACCCAGCCAACGGCGGCACGCCCGCCAAAGAAAACAATAGCGCCGCCATCACAAACGCCAGCCAAGGATGCGTTTGCGATAAGCCTGCCAAAGCCTCTGTGGACTCCACGGGCGCGTCCCCTTGGCACAAGGCGGCCATCACGCCAAACACGCCCAACGTCGCAACACAATAAACGGGCAGATAAATCAGCACGCCTTGCAAGCCAAGGACGCTCATCCCGCCACGCGCAGGATCCAAAGCCACAAGCCCCACCAGCATCGTGCCGACATTCGCGATAGCGCTATAGGCCATCAGGCGCTTGATATTCTTTTGCAGCAAGCCCGCGAACGATCCCAACGCCATCGAGGCCACGGCCAAAACAATCAAGATCGGCTGCCAAACAGAAGCCGCCGCGATCAACGGCCCACCAAGAACAACCGCCAGCAAAGACAGCGCCGCAATCTTGGGCACAGCCGCCAAGAACGCCGTAACAGGCAAAGGCGCACCTTCATAAACATCAGGCGTCCACATATGAAACGGCGCGGCAGATATTTTTAACGCAAAGCCCGCCATAACAAACACAAGGCCGACAACAAAGCCGATGGGCAGAGCGGGATTTTGCGCCAGCATCTTGCCAACGTCATCAAACCCTGTGCCGCCCGCAAAGCCGTAAAGCAGCGATAAGCCAAAGAGCATGATCGCCGACGAAAAGGCCGAGAGCATAAAGTATTTCAGCCCCGCTTCACTGGATCGTTTTTCCTCGCGCTGAAAAGCCGTCAGGACATAAAGCCCCAGATTTTGCAGCTCAAGCCCAACATACAGCGCCATCCAATCATGCGCCGAAATCATCAGCATCATGCCCAGCGTCGCCAGCATCACCAGAACGGCATATTCTGGTTTAATGCCCTTTTTCTCTCCACCCAAAAACGCAGGCGCCAGCGTCAGCGACCCCGCCGCCGCGATCAACAATAGGACTTTAACAAACCGCCTATAGTCATCCACCGCGAACATGCCAAAAAACGCCACGCCGGACTCGCCGCCCAGAGCAACCAGCGCCGCCGCCAGCAAGGAAACCGCCGCCGCGCTTGTCACAAGCCCGCCCGCTTTCTCCCCGCGAAACGCGCCGATCAGCAATAAAGCTATCGCCGCACACGCCACCGTCATTTCAGGAAGAGCAAAAAGAATGTTGATCATGCCATATCTCTCCATTCTTTTCCGTCATCGCGAGGCGCGAATGCGCCGTGACGATCCAGCGGCGCGGCGTCCGCCGCGCGTATGACTCTTTTGCCGCGCAGACGCGTGGCTGACTGGATTGCTTCGTCGGCCCAAAAGCCTCCTCGCAATGACGGTTTTTGTTTGTGATACCACGCCATTACTTCTCTTCCCCTAAATGCTGAATGCTCAATGCCAAATGCTTGACATCACTATCCATCACCCTCGTAAACGTCGTCGGATAAAGACCCATCCATAGAATTAAAAACAAAAGAGGCAGGAACAGCGCCGCCTCACGCCACGTCAGATCAGGCATAGCCTTCACCTCCGCTTTCTCAGCCACGCCAAAGAACACCCGCGCATAAAGCCACAGCATGGTGACAGCGCCAAGCACAATGCCCAAGGCCGCCACTGCCGCAGCGCGATGATCCATCAACCATGCGCCTTGCATCGCCATAAACTCGCCCACAAAACCAGACGTTCCAGGCAATCCCACGGCCGCCAACGTCAAGACCATGAAGACCGAGGCGAAACGCGGCATCACGCTGGCAACACCGCCGAGACGCGCAATGGCGCGCGTGTGCGTGCGCTCATACACCACGCCGACACCAAGGAACAGCGCCGCCGACACAAGCCCGTGTGAGAGCATCACCATCATCGCGCCGTCCAGCCCTTCACGCGTGCCGGAAAAAATCCCCAGCGTGACATAGCCCATATGCGCGACAGATGAATAGGCGATCAGCTTCTTCATATCCGTCTGCGCCAACGCCACCAGCGAGCCATAGACGATAGCGATCAAGCTCAACGCCACCACCAACGGCGCGAACATCGCGCTGGCGCTAGGCAACATCTGCAAAGAAATCCGAATAAAACCATAGCCGCCCATCTTCAACAAAACGCCCGCCAGAATAACACTGCCCGCCGTCGGCGCTTGCACATGCGCGTCAGGCAGCCACGTATGGAACGGCCATAGGGGGGTCTTCACCGCAAACGAGGCGAAGAACGCCAACCAAAGCCAAACAGCCATCTCTTTCGGAAAGGCAAAGCCCATCAGCGCGGTCATATCGCTGCTTCCCGCCTTGATCACCATCGCAAAGATCGCGACCAGCATTAAAACCGATCCCAAGAACGTGTAGAGAAAAAACTTCATCGCCGCATAAACGCGTCGCTCGCCACCCCACACGCCAATGATCAGGAACATGGGGATCAACACGCCTTCAAAAAACACATAAAACAAAAAGAAATCCAGCGCCGTGAACATCCCGATCATCATGACCTCAAGCAACAGCAGCGCCGCCATAAAAGACCGCGCGCGTTCCTTCACCGCAAAGCCCGATACCATCGCAAGGGGCGTGAGCAACGTCGAGAGCAAAACAAACCACAGTGAAATGCCATCCACGCCACGATGATACTCAAGTCCCATCGTCGGCATCCACGCCGCCTTTTCAATAAACTGAAAACCACCCGCCGTCGCGTCATACAAAAAGGGCAACGCAAGCGACGCCACAAACGTCACGCCTGCAAAAGCCAACGCGATCAGCCTTGCAAGCTTCACCTGTTTTTCCTCCTGCCCTCGCGGCAACAACGCGAGTGCCATCACGCCCACAAGCGGCAGAAAGGTGATAAGGCTTAAAAGCGGAAAGTTATTCATGCCAAAAATCTCCTCACCATCGCCCACGCCACCATTGCAGCAAGGGCGAACGCCATCACGAACGCATAGTGGAACACATAGCCTGTCTGCCAACGCCGCGCCGTAGCGCCGAGGCTTTGCGCTGCCGCGCTGACGCCATCGGGGCCAAAGCGGTCGATCACGGCTTCATCCCCACGATGCCAGAAAAACGCGCCCACCTTCGGCAAAGGCCGCACAAACAAACGATCATACGCCTCGTCGAAATAATATTTATTGAAAACGAGGCGATACAAAACGCCCAATCTTGCTGCGATCATCGCCGGAGTCTCTGGCCGCCGCGCATACAGCCATCCCGACAGCCCCGCCCCCAAAAGCGCAAGCGCAAACGGCGCAAGCTTGGCCGCTTCCGGCACAACCGCGCCTTCGCGCACAGGCCACGCCGTGGCAAA
>DYNT01000079.1 GCA_020720905.1 Micavibrio aeruginosavorus | reverse complement strand
CCAATGGCAAAAACACCCTGCAAATTAGTTTCAAAGGTCGCCGTATCGACGGGAATCAGCTGATTGTCAAAGGTTATCCCGAAATCAGCCACAGGACCCAGCTTCATGGTCAAGCCATAGAAAGCCAGCATGGAGGAGCATGGTAAGGCCACAGGATCCTTGCCTTCCTCTTTAATCGTAACGCTTTCAAGTTGGCCATTGTGGCCATTCACTTCCGTGATAGCGGCAATTTTCAGATCCATCGCGCCAGAGGTCACCAACGCACGCATCTTGCTAACAGAATCGGGCGCGGCGCGGAACTCGTTGCGGCGGTGAATAAGGGTCACATGCTTGGCCACAGGCTGTAAGTTAATGGCCCAATCCAGCGCGGAATCGCCTCCGCCAGAAATCACCAGAGTTTTATCGCGGAAGGCTTCCATCTTACGAACGGCATAGAAAACGGACGTGCCCTCAAACGCCTCAATGCCCTTAAGCGGCATCTTTTTCGGCACAAAGGAGCCGCCGCCTGCCGCCAAAACAACCACGGGAGCCTCCAGCGTCGTGCCGGTATCCGTCACAACGCGCCACTTGCCCTCGGCGGTCTTTTCCAGCTTCTCGGCCATCTGGCCAAGGTGGAAAGTGGGGCTAAAGGGCTTGATCTGCTCCATCAGCTTATCAATTAGCTCTGCGCCCGTGCAGACAGGAACGGCGGGAATGTCGTAGATGGGCTTTTCGGGGTAAAGCTCAGCGCACTGGCCGCCCACACGATCCAGAATATCGATCAGGTGGCACTTCATATCGTAAAGGCCAAGCTCAAACACCGCGAAAAGGCCAATCGGCCCCGCGCCAATGATAATCACGTCGGTAGAGATCACGTCTTGCGTTGTATCAGTCATAAGGAGCCCTTGTGTGGTCAATGCTGCTGTGACAGCGGTCATAAACCACACGCCCGCCCTATTCAAGGAAAAGGTGATTTACGGCTGCAAAGGAGCCGCCCCATTGCCAATGCGCCGTTTAGGAGGGGTGGGCGCAAGAGGAGTCCTTTTTTCCTCTTGTGGCTCCATCCGCAGCAAAACAGCTGGTAAAATCATGATCTCAGCCACACAATTTTGTCCATTATGCCCAACTCTTGAATCGGACGGACTATAAGCTGGAAAATCTTACGCCGCTTTGTGAGCTTTAAAGTTTCCCTTGTTGCGGGGCTTGTTCACTTTCCAAGCAGGCTTGGCGCTGCCGCCGTCCTTCTTCTTAAAGTCGCTGCCTTTGCCCTTAGTGCCGCCTTCGGCATTGTCTTTGCCTTTATAGCCACCTTCAACGCTCTTGCCTTTGTAAAAGCTTCCGCCACGTCCCTTATAGCTATAGCCGCCGCCAAACTTCTTGCCTACTGGCTTCTTATCATCCGTGGGAATGGACAGATCATCCTTGCCATGAATGAGGCGATGGATAGCCCGCCACTTGCTGCCATCCGCTGGCGTCAGCAGATTGATGGCGCAGCCTTCCGCGCCCGCTCGCGCCGTGCGGCCAATGCGATGGATGTAATCCTCAGGGCATTGTGGCAGGTCATAGTTGATGACGTGTTCAATATGCGGAATATCAAGGCCACGCGCCGCCACGTCGGTGGCGACAAGGATGCGGTATTTTTTATCGCGGAAACTTTGCGTCACGCGCTCCCTGCGACGCTGTTGCAAATCGCCGTGAAGGCAATCGGCTTTGTGTTCAGCCGCATTGAGCTTCTTGGCCAGCTTTTCCGTTCCGTACTTCGTCTTGACGAAAATGATGACCGATCCTACGCGTTGTTCTAGCTGCGTGAGCAGATGGCCATACTTTTCGGTGTCCGTCGTGTGAACCAGCTCTTGCTTGATATTTGCGGCAGGCGTGGTGGTGGAGCCAACGGCCACGCGCCTAGGCTGACGCATATACTTGCCCGATAGCTTGACGATGTTGGCAGGCAATGTGGCCGAGAACAAAAGCGTTTGGCGATCCTTGGAAACATGCGTCAGAATCTTATCAATCTGAATGCCAAAGCCCATGTCCAGCATGCGATCCGTCTCATCCAAAACAAGAAAGTTTGTGCGGCTGAGGTTCAGGGATTTGCGCTCAAGATGGTCATTAATGCGTCCTGGTGTGCCGACGATCAAGCGCGGCTGGAGGCTCAGTTGCTTAAGCTGCTTAAACATGGAATCGCCACCGATCAACAGGGCGGTCTTAATGTTGGGGACGGGGATCATGGGCAGCAAAGCTGCTTGCACCTGCGTGGCCAGTTCTCGCGTTGGCAACATGATTAGGGCCGTTGCTTCAGGATTGTTCATCAGATGAACGATCAGCGGCAAGCCAAAGGCTGCCGTCTTGCCCGTTCCCGTTTGCGCAGAGCCCAGAACGTCGCGCCCGTCCAGCGCAAGGGGAATGGTCTGCGCCTGAATGGGCGTTGGGATCGTGAAGTTCATGCGTGCAAGCGCAAGGAGAAGCTTGGCCGGAAGGCCAAAGCCGTTGAAGTCTTGAGTCATAGGGATTCCTTTAAGTTAATGTATGTATGACGTGATGATGTTTGCGTCTTAAAAAACGATAAGGGGAAGACCTGCCGACACCCTTTGTGAGCGCCTCTTATGCAGGAGTCCCATTTTTAAAATTAAAAAAACAGAACTCATTTTCCTTTATACTACGTCACCTTAAAGTCACCTTAAAAACAGCGCTTTCAAGTGGACGGACTATAAAACACTTAAGGTGACCTACAAACTTTCTGCTAACAGAAAGCCTATAAGCCACCTTAAGCGATAATCGTTTCGAAAAATCCGAAAACGGTCTTTTAGCCTTCGATAACCTGAAGGTTCGCAGCCGAAGTCTTGCCGCGCTCTGTTGCCAACTCGAAGTTGACTTTTTGACCTTCGCGAAGCTCGCGAAGACCGGCGCGTTCAACGGCGCTGATGTGAACAAAAACGTCCTGACCGCCTGCTTCTGGTTGAATGAAGCCGTAGCCTTTAGTGGCGTTGAACCATTTAACTGTACCTTGAGCCATAGTGTGTATCCTTTAGTGTTGCGTGTGCAAGCGTCACCATAACGCCTTGAGTGAAAAAGACTGCTATGGCAAACGACGCTCTTAAAGGAACGCATAGGCTAGAGAAGTCAATTCTAAACTCCAACGCCTTTTAAAGGATTTGTGGATAAAGCGCAAGAGGCTTTCATTATTCCGCAGAAAGAACGATGCGTTAACCTTTTAAGGAACGCGTTTTCCACAAAGAAACCCCGATTCCGCTTCCCAAAATGGCAAAGGTGATCCCCAAAGACCAACCTACGGGGAATTTTTCCCAGCCCATGATATCCGCGATAAAGGTCTTGCCGCCGATAAAGATCAAAACAACCGACAGCGCATACTTCAGGTAATGGAAGCGCTTGATAAGGGATGACAGGACAAAGTAAAGCGACCGCAGCCCCAGAATGGCGAAAATGTTGCTGGTGTATACGATGAAAGGATCCGTCGTGATGATAAAGATGGCAGGCACGCTATCGACCGCAAAAATCACGTCCGCAAACTCAATCATCACAAGGCAGACAAACAGGGGGGTCATCCACCAGACATTCTTGCCATGCTTGCGCGAAGGTTGCTTCACAAAAAAATCATGGCCATGAAGCTTGTCCGTAATGCGGAAATGTTTGTGCATAAACTTAAGGAGAGCGTTATCACCTATATCGGCAGGCTTATCGCCTGTCAGCAGCATCTTAACGCCCGTGCCCATAAGGAATATGGCAAAGACATAAAGAAGCCATTCAAACTCATGCACCAGCGCAGCGCCCACGCTAATCATAATCCCGCGCATGATGATCGCGCCAAGAATACCCCAGAATAAAACACGGTGCTGGTAAAGGCGCGGAACATGGAAGAAGGAAAACAGCAGAGCCATGACAAAGACGTTATCAATTGATAGCGTTTCCTCAACGATATAGCCTGTGATATATTCAATGGCTTTGGTTTGTCCTATCTGATGCCAAATCCAGCCGCCAAACAGAAGCGCGATAATCAGGTAAAAGACGGAAAAAAGAAGGCTTTCTTTGGTCTCAATCTCGCGCTCCTTGCGGTGCATCACGCCCAGATCAAAGACAAGCAGCGTCGCGACCACAGAGCTAAACGCCAACCACATCCATACAGGCTGCGAGAGAAAGGTAAGGGAAAGAAAGGCGGGAGAAATCATGGGGTGCTCTCTGATCGTTAGAATCTAGAGCTGGTGTTGTAGAGGCTCTCCTTCTTAAGATCAAGGGACGACCCAATCGCCAGCCGAAACTATAGAAGACTCACAACAGTTGAAGAGTTGGTCAGTGGCAAAGAAAACAAACGGGATGCCCGCTTTACCGACCCCCTGCCAACCTTGGGCTCTGGCGGAAATAGGGGGATATAAGGTTGGGATTGAAAAAACCAGCCCGCCTTCGCGCAAGGGCGCTACGGCGCGGCATAGTCAAACGCGAAGCGTTTGACTATGGAGGACGAGCCTTGTCGAAAAAACTTCGGCAACTAGTTCAAGGTCAAGAAATAACAGGGTTTTCGTTACAGTCGTGTTTCAGTTTGTTGAAGTGAGCTGTGGGGCTCATTTTTTCACACAAAGTGACGGACTATAAAATCAGAACTTATCATACTTAGGTCAGTAATCTCTTAATCGCAGCGCCTTATCAACGCAAAAAAGACAATCGCTTTATTTTCAGACTTTCCCCTGAGCCATAATGGCATGGTTAATGGCCTCATGGACGGCTTCGGGGGGGATGGCCAGCATGGCCGTGCTGCCGAAGTCTTGGGCGCAAAGGATCGTTCCTTGGCTCACGTGTGGGGCGAACTTACGGGCGTTGGTGGGGCCAAACAGGCTGATAAGGGGGCAATCCACGGCAGCCAGCATATGGCTTGTCCCGCTGTCATTCACGACGGCCAGATCAAGGCAGTGGCCAAGCGCCAGCGTTTGTTCCACGCTGATTGTGCGCCCACCCCATACGTCAAAGGCTTGAAGTGGAAAGACAGCCTCAGGGATCGCACGAAAGAGGGCATCGTATAAGTCCATCTCTTGTGGCCCCAGTAGGAAGACGGGAATCCGGTTCATGCGAACTTGAAGTTTGGCGACTTTTTCAAAATTCTCTAAGGGCCATTTCTTGATGGTGTTGCCTGCCCCTGGCGCAAAGCCAACGTAAATCTGACCCTCTGGCAAGATGCGCCGCGCCTTGGACAGCATGAGGGGCGAGGCGGGCAGGCGCGCCGTCACGGCTGGCACAAAGCCAGCCGCAAGCTCAATCGTTTGCCGCAACTGCGCGATAAGAGAGGGAGGCGTGGGCGAGAACAAAGGCGGACGCCTGTCCGAAAAAAGATAGCGCATGGCCGGCGCGATAAACAGCTTGTGCGGCAGGCGAAGCCGTGCCGCCAGAACAGGCCTCCACCGTCCACGCGTATCGATCACAAGATCAAAGGGAGGGGGCGGCGCTCCCCGATCCGCACCGCCTATCAACCAAGGGGGTTGGACGTGGATTTCATTAAGAAAGGGCGCTGCTGTCTCGCGCAGGGCTGAGGCATAAACAGTGTCGCCTTGGGCTGTCACCCAATGGAGGGTGGCTTGCGGCCATGCGGCGCGTAAAGCGCGCACAAAGGGAAATTTAATCAGGCCATCGCCAATAACCTCGCGCCCTGACAGGACGGCGATGTGTTCGGCAGGAAAAAAGGGGAAAGGAGGTGTCATGGTTAAAAAAGGGGCTTGAATCGGTTGGCAAAAGAACCCAGATAGGGCATGAAGGACTCTATCCTTATACGCCCTACAGGTAAAGAAACAGGAAACGCCCATGAGCCAAGATCACAATGAAGACCTCCAGCAAGCCGTTAACGATACCAACGAAGCCCCCCTTCAAAAGCGGGATGAAGCCGAAACATCCGTGGATGCGGCCGAAGATGCCTTGGGCATAGCTCAAGACGAAATAGGCAAGCTGAAAGACCAGATTTTGCGTGCGATGGCCGAGACGGAAAACACGCGCCGCCGCATGAAAAAGGAAAATGACGATGCGCAAAAGTTTGCCATTGCTGGGTTTGCCAAGGAAATGCTGACGATTGCCGATAACTTTCGCCGCGCGTTGGAGGCTGTGCCCAAAGACGATTCCCAAAACGATACTTTTAAAAACCTTGTTATGGGCGTGGAGGCGACCGAGCGGCAGCTTCTCTCGGCGTTTGAGCGCTTTGGCATTAAGAAAATTGAGCCTACAGGGCAGCCCTTTGACCCGCATTATCATCAAGTGATGATGGAGCAAGAGGATCTCAGCGTCCCCGCTGGAACGATTTTAACGGTTTTGCAGGCTGGCTATATGATCCATGATCGCCTGTTGCGCGAGGCCATGGTGGTTGTTGCCAAAGGTGGTGCGCTCGCACACAAAGTGGATACGAATGCCTAGATGAGGC
>DYNT01000078.1 GCA_020720905.1 Micavibrio aeruginosavorus | reverse complement strand
ATCGCTCCTTATAAAAATGATGTTCAATAGGGTTCAGGGACTAGGATTCAGGGGTCAGGGGTCAGGGGTCAGGGGTCAGGATTCAGGGAATTTCATTGCCCCTCCCTTCGTCATCCCGCACGAAGCAACGCGTTAGCGTCGCCCCTCCCTTCGTCATCCCGCACGAAGCGATGCGTTAGCATCGCGAAGATGCGGGACCCATCACCTACACTTTCCGCCATCGACCTTACTTGCCATTTCAGGCGATGGGTCCCGCATCACGCGTCTGGCGCTATCGCACCATCCGCTGTGCGGGATGACGAAGAGAGGGCGTCTGGCGCTGCCGCGCCATCCGCTGTGCGGGATGACGAAGAGAGGGCGTCTGGCGCTATCGCGCCATCCGCTGTGCGGGATGACGAAGAGAGGGCATCTGGCGCTATCGCACCATCCGCTGTGCGGGATGACGAAGAGAGGGCATCTGGCGCTGCCGCGCCATCCGCTGTGCGGGATGACGAAAAAAGGAAAGGGCTAGAATAAAACTGTAGAAACACCTTTTCCACAATCTTCCCAATGTTAAAGGTTTCATCCTTCCACCCTATTTTTTCTCTTGACAAACATACATGCATGAATGTATGTTATCAACAGAATTGTTGAGGAAGGGTTAAAATGGCGATGGATTATTTGGTTAATTTTCTGTTAAAGTGTTTGAAGTCTTTTGTCTTAAGCCGTGCGAGGCAGGGGGGACACAATGAAAATGCGTATGAACCGCCATCTATGCGGCGCAGGCGACAAGGCGCCTTTTCGTTATGTCCCCTTTTCATAAGCCCACTCTATCCTGTGAAGGTCTGTAACGTTATGAAATTTAATAACATTCTGGCGGCTGGTTGCTTTGTGGCTGCTCTGCCTTTTTTGGCGGCGTGCGCTGTTGGCCCTGATTTTAAGGAGCCGGAATCTCCACCCATCGCGTCCTATGGCGAAAACGGGATGCCCAAGGAAACCGTCGGCGCGACAACCTCGCATGGCGGCGTGCAGCGTTTTTTGGCAGGTGGCGATGTTCCCGCCGCGTGGTGGACGTTGTTTGAATCCGCGCCGCTTAATGATTTGATCGCGCAGGCCGTTAAGGCCAATCCGACATTGGAGGCCGCCCGCGCCTCGCTTCGCGTCGCGCAGGAAACAGCGACGGCCAGCTATGGCGGTTTTTTCCCTGCGTTGGATGGCAGCGCGGCCGATGATCGCCAGAAAACAACGACGGCCTCAGGCCCTTATACGCTCTACACCATGGCTGTGTCCGTTTCTTATACGCCTGATATTTTCGGTGTGACCCGCCGCACGACTGAGGCTGCCGATGCCGCAGAGGAAGCCCAAAGGTTTGAGATGGAGGCCGCCTATCTGACGCTGACGAACAATGTCGTGGCGACGGCGGTGCAAGAGGCCTCGTTTGTCGAACAGATCAAGGCAACGAAAGACATTATCGCCGCGCAGAAAAAACAAGTGGAGCTGATGAAAGCGCAGTTGGATGCGGGCGCTATCGCCGCGCCCGCTTATCTGGCGCAAACGGCTATCGTTGCTGCCAGCGAGGCGATGCTTCCTCCGCTGGAAAAACAGGTGGCGGCCTCGCGCCATTTGCTGGCGGCTCTATTGGGGCGTTTCCCCAGCGAGGGCGCAGGCGCGACGTTTACGCTGGCCTCGTTTAAATTGCCAAGCGATTTGCCGTTGACGCTGCCGTCCAAGCTGGTGGAGCAGCGCCCTGACATTCGCGCCGCACGCGCCAATTTACAAGCTGCTAATGCCGAGATTGGAATCGCTATGGGCGCTATGCTGCCGCAGTTTCCTTTGACGGCCAGTTATGGCGTGGGCGCGGGCGAGATTGCGAACCTGTTTACGCCTGGCACGGCTTTGTGGGGGCTGGGCGCGGGCTTGCTGCAGCCGCTGCTGAAAGGCGGCGAGCTTTTGCACAAAAAACGCGCCAAAGAGGCCGCTTTTGATGCCGTTGCCGCGCAGTATCGCGGCGTTGTTCTGGCCGCTTTCCAAAATGTCGCCGATAGCCTGAAGGCGATTGAAAGCGATGCCGCCGCGCTGAAGGCGCAGCTGAAGGTCGAGCAAGCGGCGGCGCAGACTTTGGCGTTGACGGAGGCGCAGTTTAAGGCTGGAGCTCTTGACTATGTTGCCTTGCTGGCCGCGCAAAGTAGTTATCAAACGGCCAAGATCGCGCTGATCAAGGCCAAGGCGGCGCGGTTGACGGACACCGCCGCTCTGTTTCAAGCGCTGGGTGGCGGTTGGTGGGGACGGACGGCGGATAAGGGAGATTCTCAATGATAAAACGTATGATCATCATGCTGGTTTTGTGCGTTCTCGTTTTGGGGGGCGTGTTCGGCTTTAAAATGTTCGGCATGACGAAAATGATGAAGGGCATGGCGGCCATGGGTCATCAGGCTGAAACCGTCGCAACAGTCAAGGCGACAACGCAACCTTGGCAAAGCGAGATTAAGGCCGTGGGAACGCTGCGCGCCGCCAAGGGCGCTGACCTATCGCCTGAAACTGGCGGCATTGTTGAAAATGTTTTTATGGAATCCGGTCAAGATGTGGAGGAGGGCACGGTTCTCTTCCAATTGCGCAGCGGCGATGACATCGCCAAGTTGCAAGCGCTGGTCGCGCAGGTGCGTTTGGCTGAGCTAACCGTTGCGCGAGACAAGACCCTTATTCAAACGCAAGCCGTCAGCCAAGCAACGCTGGATGCCGACATCGCGGGATTGGAAAACCTGAAGGCGCAAATCGAGGCGCAAAACGTCGTCTTGCAGAAGAAGACAATTGTCGCGCCGTTTGCGGGGCGTTTGGGGCTTCGGCAGGTTGATGTTGGCCAGTTTGTTGCGGCGGGTACGGCGATGGTGACTCTGCAACAACTGGATCCTTTGTTTTTGGATTTCTTTGTGCCGCAGCAGGACTTGGGCAAGGTTCACGTTGGCCAAAAGGTTGCTGTGCGCACGGACGCGTTCGAAGGCAGGCTTTTTGAAGGAGAGATCGAAGCCATCGGCGTCAAGGTGGATGACAAAACGCGCAATGTTGAGGTTCGTGCCGTTTTAAAAAATCAGGATAAGGCGTTGCGTCCTGGCATGTTCGCCACCATGACGATAGAGACGGGCGCGCCGCAATCCTTTGTGACGTTGCCGCAAACGGCCATCACGTTTAATCCTTATGGTAGCACGGTTTATAGCGTGAAAGAGGATGGCGTGGATGACACCGGCGCGTCCAAGAAAAAAGCCATGATGATGTTTGTGGAAACAGGCGCGGCGCGTGGGGATCAGGTTGCGATTATCAAGGGCGTTGTGGCTGGCGATGAGATTGTGACGGCGGGGCAGCTTAAACTGCGCAATGGTTCTTCTGTGGTCGTCAACAACACAACGCTGCCGACGAATGATGAAAACCCATCGCCCAAGGATCGGTAAAGCGCCATGAATGTCACAGAAATCTTTATTCGTCGTCCTGTTCTGGCCACCACGATCAGTTTGCTGATTATGGTTTTGGGGCTTCGCGCCGTTTTCATGCTGCCTGTTTTGCAATATCCCAGAACGGAAAACGCGGTGGTGACGGTTTCAACCGTTTATTATGGCGCGGATGCGGATATCGTGGCCGGGTTTATCACCACGCCTTTGGAAAACGCCATCGCGCAGGCGAACGGCATTGATTACATAACGTCCAACAGTCAAAACGGCGTTAGCACCATCACGGCCAGCTTGCGCCTTAATCACAATTCGAACGACGCGTTGTCTGAGATCACCAACAAGGTCAACTCGGTCATCAATCAGTTGCCGCCGCAAGCTCAAAACCCTGTGATTTCGATGAGCATCGGGCAAACCATTGCGGCCATGTATATCGGTTTCAGGAGCGATAGCCTATCGCGGGGCGGCATCACTGATTATCTTTTGCGCGTGGTGCAGCCGCGCTTGCAGGCTGTTGAAGGCGTGCAGACAGCGGGCATCATGGGGGCGCAGAATTTCGCGTTGCGCGCATGGCTTGATCCGGAAAAGCTGGCGGCTCATAACCTGACGGCGGCGGATATCTCAGCCGCGCTCTCTAAAAACCATGTTATCTCTGGCCTTGGCGTGACCAAGGGGCAAATGGTGCAGGTCAATTTGAAGGCCTCCACCGATTTGCGTTCTTTAGATGAATTCCGCGAGATGATTGTGAAAGAGGAGGGCGGCGCAATCCTTCGCCTGAAAGACGTGGCCAATGTCACGCTGGGTTCGGATAGTTATGACGAGCGCGTGGGGTTTGATGGCAAGGACGCCGTTTATATCGGCATTGAAATTGCGCCGACCGCCAATTTGTTGGAGGTCATTGGCCGCGTAAGAGAGGTTTTCCCATCGGTTCAAGCAAACCTTCCCGCAGGGCTGGAAGGCGAAATCATTTACGATTCCACAAAGTTCGTCAACAGCGCGATTAACGAAGTTGTGTGGACGTTGGGTGAAGCCGTTCTGATCGTCACGTTGGTGATTTTCTTTTTCCTTGGCTCGCC
This sequence comes from Micavibrio aeruginosavorus, assembly GCA_020720905.1. Taxonomy (GTDB): domain Bacteria; phylum Pseudomonadota; class Alphaproteobacteria; order UBA9219; family UBA9219; genus UBA8914. Next base: position 1,943 of record DYNT01000078.1, on the reverse strand, counting down.
CCGTTCGGTTTTTATTCCCACCATTGCCATTCCGCTTTCTCTTATCGGCACGTTCACGATGATGATGCTTTTTGGTTTTTCGATCAACTTGCTGACTCTGCTGGCCTTGGTTTTGGCCATCGGGCTTGTCGTCGATGACGCGATCATTGTCGTGGAAAACGTCGATCGCCATATGGAGGAGGGTCTTTCGCCCCTTGATGCCGCGATCAAATCCGCGCATGAGCTGGCCTTTCCCATTTTGACCATGACGACCGTTTTGGTGGCCGTTTATCTTCCCATCGGCTTTCAAACGGGCCTAACAGGCGCGCTGTTTACCGAGTTTGCCTTTACGCTTGTCGGCGCGGTCACGATTTCCACGCTTGTCGCGTTGACGTTATCGCCCATGCTGTGCGCCAAAATCTTGCGGCCTCATCGTCATGAAAGCACGGTTTGGCATGAAGAGCTGGTCGATTGGTTGGAGGTGAAGTTTGAGCATCTTCGCCAAAGGTATGAGCGCGTGCTGGATCGCAGTTTTAATTATCTGCCCGTCACGATTGTGTTCTCGCTGATTGTTTTGGGCAGCGTTTATTTTCTCTACACGACCTCTCGTTCTGAACTCGCGCCGCAGGAGGATCAAGGCGTGGTGATATCTTTTGCGACGGCGCCGCCCAACGCGACGTTAGAGCAACGCCTTTTGTATTCGCGTGACGTGTATAAGTTATTGGCCGCGTATCCGGAAACGGATCACGTTTTTCAGCGCGATTTTGTAGGGCAAGGTTTCTACGGCATGGTGCTGAAACCTTGGGACAAGCGCGAGCGCACCAGCAATGAGCTTCAGCCGCTTGTCCAAAAAGATTTGAAGAGCAACATCACAGGGCTTAAGGTGGTTGCTTTGCAGCCGCCCTCTCTGCCGGGATCAAGGGGTTTGCCTGTTCAGTTTGTGATCAAGACGACGGAAGGCTATGACCGGTTGCAGCAAGTCGCTGACGATTTCTTGAAGGAAGCGTTGGCCAGCGGATCGTTTATGTTTTTGGACACGGATTTAAAGGTCGATCTTCCCGAAGCCACGGTGCAGATTGATCGTGATAAGGCCGCGCAACTGGGGCTGTCGATGAGTACGATTGGCGGCGCGCTTAGCTCTATGCTGGGCGGCGGGTATGTCAATTATTTCAGCTTTTCAGGGCGGTCTTATAAGGTCATCCCGCAGGTGGAGCAAAAAAGCCGCCTGAACAGCGATCAATTGAAGGATTACCATATCACGACGGCGAGCGGCGATTCCGTGCCGCTTTCCACCATCGCTACGGTGACGACAAAGGCCGTTCCCCAGACGCTCAACCATTTTCAGCAGATGAACGCGGCCACCATTTCCGGCATGATGTTCCCCGGCATCGGCCTTGGCGAGGCTTTGGCAAAATTGGATGGCATGGCGCAAACGTCGTTGCCGCAGGGGTATAGCGTTGATTACGGCGGGCAGGCGCGGCAATTTGTGCAGGAGAAAAGCGGCTTTGTCATGACGTTCCTGTTCGCGCTGATTATCATTTATTTGGTTTTGTCCGCGCAGTTTGAATCGTTTCGTGATCCGATCACGATTTTGATTTCTGTGCCGATGGCGATTGCGGGCGCGTTACTTTTCATTGCGCTGGGTCTGCATGGCACAAGCATCAACATCTATACGCAAGTCGGCCTTGTCACGCTGATGGGGCTTATCAGCAAGCACGGCATTCTGATCGCCGAGTTTGCCAACAAGCTGATGCTTCAGGGGATGAGTAAGCGGCAGGCGATTGTGCATGCCTCTGGCGTGCGCCTGCGCCCCATTTTGATGACGACGGGTGCGATGGTTTTGGGCGTTATGCCGCTTGTCTTCGCAACGGGCGCGGGCGCTCTTGCGCGGTTTAATATGGGGCTTGTGATCGCGGCTGGCCTTGCCATCGGCACGCTCTTTACGTTGTTCGTCCACCCCGCCG
>DYNT01000077.1 GCA_020720905.1 Micavibrio aeruginosavorus | reverse complement strand
GTAACAACCTTCATCCTGAGATGAAACGGAAGCGTTTAAAAATAGATGAGAAAAGTTAGAGAAATACTAGAGGATTTCGAAACTCGCCTTAAGCGAGCGCGTGTCTATTTTCCTGAAAAAGATTCAATGGAGATTTTGGCTCATGCCCTTGACATAAAAAAGGAAGAGATCCACAGGTTCTTTGATGTAGAGCTTGATCAAAGAAGTTTGGAGAGGGCAGAAGAGATAATGCGCCGTCGCGAGAAACGGGAACCCTTAGCCCGAATATTTGGTTCTGTTCTTTTTGGCGGGATAAGCATCTGCACTGCCCCCAACGTTTTTAAACCTTGCTCTGGGCCAGAGGCAATGGTCGAGCATATCCTGTCTATATTTGAAGGGCAACAGAACCAGACTCTTCGTATTCTTGATTTAGGGACGGGCACAGGATGTCTTCTGTTGGCCTTACTCCACCGCTTACCAAAGGCTACTGGCGTTGGCATTGATGTCAGCGAACAAGCCGTTTCTTTGGCAAAGAAAAATGCGCAATCAAACAGTCTTTCAAACCGCGCTGAGTTCCTTGTGGCTGATTGGAACGGAGAGATCGAAGGGCAATTTGACCTTATTATTTCACATCCCCCTGCCGTTGAAACAAAAAAAATTCCTTTTTTATCTCCAGAGATGAAAAACTATGATCCCGTGATTTCTTTGGATGGAGGAACGGATGGTCTAAGTTTTTTTAGAAGCATGGTTCAGAATTTTGAACGCCTTGCAAAACAGAAAGCGCTCGGTGTATTTACTGCTTATTCTACAAAGCAGGAGGCATCAATTTTTGACAAAGCAGGGTTTCCTGTTGATGTGATATTAGATGTTTATTACAAGCCGTTGTGTATCGTCGTCACAAATGATCGACAACAACGAACATGGCTCCCCCTTTTTTTCCGAGGAGGAGGCATTCTTGATCTTGGTTCAACGCACCAAAAAGAGCCGCATTATGCCCATCGCAAAATGCTTCCGTGGTCTCGGCAGGGTATGCCTTAACAAAACAGGCATCGCTGTGCGGGAAATTAACGGCCAGAAAATGGGCTTTCTGCTCCACGCCCGCTATCCACCACCAGCGCTTCGCCAACGCAGCAAGCAGAAGTCTGATGGGGGCGCGGCCTGTGAACGCAGTAGAAATCGAAGAAGCAATCCCCCCCCGTATAGACATTATAGAACCTGCTGTTTCGCTGCATGGCTAGCCAACAATGCACAGAGCAAAGCCCGTGTTTCAGTAAAACACAATCACTGTTATTATGTGGAAAATATGTGGCGATTTCATCACGAGATGGGCTCTAACATATTGTATGGACTGACCTTTAAACCCTTCACACGGTAGGGGTCACAGGTTCAATCCCTGTCGCACCCACCATTAGATTTTCTTGGCGAGGCAAAGCCGAGCTTTAGAAAATCTTATGTCCGGCGTAGCTGCCAAAGGCAGCGTAGACGGGCTGGTGGCCATCCACACTCTTTCCTTGCGCTGTTGCGCGGCTTCGCCGCTCACAGAATGCGTCTTTGTGTTTGCGCTGTTGCGCGGCTTCGCCGCTCACAGAATGCGTCTTTGTGTTTGCGCTGTTGCGCGGCTTCGCCGCTCACAGAATGCTGGGCGGGGGGGCGGTTCGAATTCGTTCTTCCTTGACCCCTCACGCAAACGGTTTGCGGTGGAAATTGTGGTGAGCCTGAATATAACGCACGGTTCCGGTGCGTGAGCGCATCACGACGCTGTGCGTGATCGCGCCGCCCGCAAACAGCCGCACGCCCTTCAGCGTCGCGCCGTTTGTCACGCCCGTGGCCGCGAACATCACGTCACCAAAAGCCAGTTCGTTCAGCGCATATTTCTTGCCCAAATCCGTAATGCCCGCCTTGGCGGCGCGGCCTTTTTCCGCATCGTTACGGAACACAAGGCGGCCTTGCATCTGCCCGCCGATACATTGCAGCGCGGCGGCGGCCAAAACGCCTTCCGGCGCGCCACCTGTGCCGATATAAAGGTCAATGCCGCTATCCGAGTCAGACGTCGCGATCACGCCCGCCACATCGCCGTCACCGATCAGCATAATGCGCGCACCACAAGCACGCACGCGAGCAATCAGCTCCGCATGGCGAGGGCGATCAAGAATGCACACTTGAAGCTCGGCAATCTCTGCGCCTTTGGCCCCAGCAAGGTTTTTCAGGTTTTCTTCCGGTGAGGCGTCAAGATCAACCACGCCGTCGGGCAAGCCCACGCCAACGGCAATCTTGTCCATATACACGTCGGGCGCATGTAAAAAACCTCCCGCCTGCGCCATCGCCACAACAGCCATCGCGTTGTAGCCGCCCGTTGCGCAAATCGTCGTGCCTTCCAAAGGATCCAGCGCAATATCGACCTTGATACCCTTACCCGTGCCGACTTTCTCGCCGATATAGAGCATGGGGGCTTCATCGCGTTCGCCCTCGCCGATCACCACCGTACCCTCAATGTCGAGAACATTCAGCGCCCTGCGCATCCCATCCACCGCCATTTGATCCGCCATCTTTTCATCGCCGCGCCCCACCATCGTGGCACAAGACAGCGCCGCCGCTTCCGCCACGCGCCCCAGCTCCAGCGCCAAATTGCGATCCATATAGGCGTCTTTGTGCATCACGGTTCTCCATCAAGTGGGATTGGTATAGGATCAGGTTGATCATCAAGCTGAATGTTTCGAAGGCGTTCCATTTCGGCCTGAGCCTTAAGATTGTCTGACGTAAGGGTCTGCCGCTGCGATTCTCGCACGGACGGTTTTGAAAATCTTGGTTTCTTGTCAGGCACATCGGCAAGGTTCGGCCAGCTCTGATCGCTTCCCCCCGATGGCACGCTAACAACACGCGGCGCGTTTAAAACAGACTCGTCCGGCTCACCCGTCAGCCATTGCGGTCCGCGCACATCGGCGCAAGACGTGAGAGAAAAAGCAAGAAAGAAAAAAGCGATCGCTCTTAACTTTACTGCTGATTTTGATTCGCGTTTCATGGTATGAGATAACCCCGCCGCCGTTCTCTTCGGCTCCCAGCATAGCAGTCTTCCTCTCTTCACACCAAAGAAAAAGAAGCCACGGTAACAGCATGACCCATAAGACAAACGATGCCCCTTCCTCCGCAAGGCAAGCCCCCGATTTCAGCATGATGGCCACAAAGATTATGTCCATCGCGGCGCGCAGTCAAAAGCTTCTGGCCGCCTTTATCGAACGCAATAAGACGATGATGGGTAAAATGCCTGCCTCTGATTCCGCGCATATTGGCAAAGCCTTTACCGACTTCACGCAAAAAACGCTGGCCGATCCCCACCGTTTTGTGGAAACGCAAATTGCGTTTTGGCAAGATTACGTCACGTTACTTAAACGCACCGTGGCCGCCGCACAATCCGCCCAAAAGGCTGAGCCCGTTATCGCCAGTGATCCTTCCGACAAGCGCTTTAAAGACCCCACATGGGAAGAAAGCTGGATCTTTATTTTCATCAAGCAGTCCTATCTTTTAATCTCGCGCTTGGCACAAAACTTGGTGGAAGACAGCCGTGGCCTTGATCCCAAAATCGCGCATAAGGTCAAGTTCTACACCAATCAGATGATTGATGCGATGGCACCTTCCAACTTCTGGATGACGAACCCCGAAGTGCTGCGCACGACACTTCAAACGCATGGCGAAAATCTGATCCGTGGCTTGGACAATCTTCTTAAAGACATGGAACGCGGCCACGGCAAGCTGATGATCTCGATGAGCGATAGCTCGGTCTTTCACTTTGGCGAGAATATCGCCACGACCAAAGGCAAAGTTGTTTATCAAAACGACCTGATCCAACTGATCCAGTATGCGCCGCTGACAGAAAGCGTCTATAAAACGCCGTTCCTGATCGTGCCGCCATGGATCAACAAGTTTTATATTCTTGATTTAAAGGCCGAGAATTCTTTTATCCGCTATCTGGTGGAACAAGGCCACACGGTATTCTGCATTTCATGGGTCAACCCTGATGCGCGTCATGCCAAAATGGGCTTTGATGATTACATGATGCAAGGCCCCATCACAGCCTCTGTTGAAGTTGCCAAAGTCACAGGCGAAAAAGATGTCAACATCCTTGGCTATTGCATCGGCGGCACGCTGGTGGCCAGTGCGCTGGCGTGGCTGGAAAATGCGGGAAGCCGCAAACCTGAAGGCATGCCCGCCATCGCCTCGGTCACTTATCTTGTCACGCTGATCGACTTTGCCGAACCGGGCGATTTAGGTGTCTTCATTGACGAAGATCAAATTGCGTTTCTTGAATCCATGATGGAAGGCCAAGGCTATCTGTCGGCGGGCGTCATGGGAACGACCTTTTCGATGCTTCGCGCCAATGATCTTATCTGGTCATTTGTTATCAACAATTATCTGATGGGCAACGATCCGTTCCCATTTGATTTGCTGTCATGGAATTCGGACAGCACCAATTTGCCGCAGGCGATGCACAGCTATTACCTGCGCAATATGTATCTTGAAAACAATTTGATCCAGCCGAACCGCCTGTCCATGAAAGACGTGCCGATTGATCTGACCAAGATTAAGTCTCCCACCTTCTGCCTGTCCACGTTTGAAGATCACATCACGCCGTGGCGCTCTACCTATGTCGCCACGCAAACCTACAGCGGCCCTGTGACCTTCTGCCTATCGGGCAGCGGCCATATCGCGGGCGTCGTCAATCCTCCCGCCAAAAAGAAATACGGCTATTGGACGAACGCCGTGGCCAAGTGCCCCGCCGATCCTGACGAATGGCTTAAAGGCGCAACCCAAAACGAAGGCTCGTGGTGGCCGGAGTGGATCAAATGGCTCGCACCATACTCTGGCGAAAAAGTCGCGCCGCGCGATCCCGCAGCCAATCCCAATGTCATCGAAGACGCGCCGGGCAGTTATGTAAAAACACGGGTGCTTTAGGAGGACAATCGTTTAACCAAAGCCCATTTATACCCAAAACGGCTCAAGCGTTAGCAAACAGCAAAAAAAACAAACGGGCCTCCCGCTTTATCCTTTTGCCCGCCGCAAGTGCGGCGGGACGAGGGCGCGGGAATGACTGTTTTTTTGTGGACACAACACTATCCCTTACCGTCATCCCCGCGAAAGCGGGATCCAGTTTTCTTATTTTTTTCTGTTCCAGAAAAATAAACTCTAGAAGCAGACGATATCTATGCCATAAAGATTCCGTCATGCCCACGCCACCGCCGCTTTTGCTTCGGGCAAGAAAACGCGGGCATGACGAAAAGATGTTTAGTCTCAGCGCCCATAATTATTAGATGAATCGCCATCTGGCGCTGAACGATAGTGCGGTTGAACGTAGGTTCCATCTTGACGAGAATATCCATTGACATAAACATCATCGGACGAACGTCTATAAGATGAGGCTTCGACAGAACCAGCGGCACATAGGCCGACAAGAGCGAGCAAGAAAACAAAGATTTTATTCATAGCGGATTCCTTTCATCTGTTGGGTGTGGTTGTAAATCGTCAAAAGATTTGAGATACGCATCGCAATCCTTTGGCAGCGAAGCATCGAATTGTTGACCATTGGGATGAGAGAGAGGAAGGCCGCAAGGATGACTTGTAGCTAAAGCAAGGGAAACGTGCATCCCGATTCCTAATCCAACAAGCAAGCCAATCCCCAACCCCAAAAGAAGAACAACCCGCCGCCCTGTTTTACCCGACAGACGGAACCGCTTTTTTTGATGGATGAAAAACAAAGCTCACTTCCCCCAAAGGCCAGCGAACGAATTTCCGCTGGTGGCTGGGAGTTCAGAAACCGCCGTTAGACGATTGCAGAGGCCTTTGGCCGCGAGGCTTGGACATACGCCACTGCCTCCCAGCCATAAAAGGCCGGAGGCAGCGTTTGTATCGGCAACGCCATGCAATATTGGCTCAAGAGCCAATGCTACACGCCATTTAAAACTGTTTTGAAAACAAGCCTGTTTTCGGACAGGTTTTACATGGCTAACCGCTAACGGAAGGGTTCTGACACCCCACAAAGATAGGAAACTCCTACTTTGCATGGATAGGATGAGACAAAATAGGGTCTTGGTCAATAAGAAAAAAAAGAAAATGGGATCCCCGCCAGGGCTACGAACTCAGGTTAACAACAGGTAAAAACCACACTCCCCTTGCGGGAGGGTCGAAAAACGCGTGAGCGTTTTTCGGGGAGGGGTCGTTTTTCATCGTGTTTTGACCCCTCCCCAAGATTTTTTCTCCCTGCGGGATTAAAAATCTTGTGCCCTCCCGCAAGGGGAGGGCGATTTTGATGCCACCTCTTCATTCATGAAGGGTATATTTTTGATGACGGGACTTACAAGGAGGGAAAAGAAATGCGGTTGAGCCAAAGGCTGTTTTGGGGAGTTTTTCTGTTGGGTATAGGCATGCCATCTTTGAGCGTTGCCGCTGATGCCCCTTATGAGCTTGTGATGAGAAGAAATAAGCCATTAGCTGTTATTGGCCTTTCG
>DYNT01000076.1:3390-6483 GCA_020720905.1 Micavibrio aeruginosavorus | reverse complement strand
TTAGCTTTGTGATCAATTTTGTTCGCTATCGGTCCCCCTAGCGCTTGACCACCTGCCTTACTGGCAGACTGAACCATTTCCCCCGTCTTATGGCCAAGGTAAGCCGTTCCAGCCCCCATAACCTTTTCGGTCAGGCCTTTATCACCCATGCCAACACCCATAGAGCCCTGAGCGTTCATCCAATTCATGCCATGTTCCGCAAAGTACCCAACAGCTTTGAAACAGTTATTGGCACAAATATAAACCAACACACAGTACAGCAAACAAAAGATGATTTTAGAAAGAACGGCAAAACCACCTTCAAACGCGCCGACACTAGCGGAAGCAATACCAAAAGATAAGTTAAGAAAATTAATGGCTATAAAGAACAGTAACATGCTCGCCATAAGACCAAAAACTGTCAAAACAGGACGCAAGAATATACTGAGGATAAAGAAATAGCCTTTTTGCGCCATCCCCCCCGGCAATCCATCGCCATAAGGCGTAAGATGCGCCAACGCAAATAAGGGGGCGGAAACAACAGCTTCAAAAACAGAAATCAACCACGACAACACGTGAAAGAAAAAGCGAATAAAAGGTAATAAGGGAACATAAAACCCCATCATAATGCCCGCCGCCGCCATGGCTCCTGCTATTGTAAAGGCAACGCCTAAAAGACCGCCCACAATGTTGGCAATGCCTGCACCGATAAACGCTCCGGCAATTCCGCCCGCAGGAATTCCAAGTCCACCCGATACCCCACCGGCTGCCACAGCCCCTAAAACTGCGCCTGTCGCTCCCGCTGCCATGGTTCCCATACCTGCCACAGTCATAAGATTCATAGCATACGAAAAAAGCTTGTATCCAAAAGCGGCAACCTCAGAGAACGGATTGGACTGAGTCCCCGCTTGCAGAATAATTTTTTTGTCGTCCCATAATTCTATTTGTTTGCCAGCAAAATTAAGCCCTTTAAAAAATAAAGAGGCCACTGTCCCCAAGGCTGGTTTGGAATCAGCGCTGGAACCTGTTGCCGCTAACTCTGTCACATCATTTTTGTTGGCAGAATCAACAATAGAAGCAAACTTAGTCACATACTGAGAAACCGTTTGGTCATTGGTACTGATCTGTCCAGAGTCGCCCCTCCCAGTCACACGAGAAATCCATGCTCCAACAGAACTGACAAATCCCTTTGTCCCCAATTGCGGAGGCGACAATTCAACAGAAAAAGCAGAATTGACCATATCAAAAAGTCCGCCTTGCATGCGGGCGATCGTATTAAACCACGCTCCCGCCATAACCCAGCCCGAAGTAGAATATTGAGCTATCGCAGCATTATTGAAGGGCTTGGCGATAGAAGCGCTTAAAGCCTTTTGAAGATCGGTCGTTACAGAGGTTTCAGCAGTTTTAATAATTTTTTTCGACTCAGTAATGATGTCGTTTGACGTGCTTTCAGCCACAGTTCCACGATAAGCCGCAGGCAATAAACCAACCGCTAATTTGGCAATAGTTGTGTTCGGATCGGTCGCAATATTAACAACTTTTTTGAAAGTATCATAAGAAGCTTGATAAACGCCTGCGTCAAGGCCATCTAACGGATCACCTAACACATACTTAGGCTCTGGAGGAAGACGGATAGAACCGCATCCAACTTCCTTGTTTGTGCTTAAAAAAGCAGCCTCCGCATAATTGCTTCCACTGTCAGGATCATATTTGGTAAACGATATCGTCGGAATAAGATATCCGTTTAAATCTGTCGCCCCTGACGCAATCATCGCATTAATCATGGCATTATGTTGCGCGACACAACCACCATAAGCGATAATGTTTTTCACAACAGATTCAATATACGGAGGGGGCGGGGTGACAAACCCCATGCTATTAAAATTTGTATTTAACCCATTCAGGAAGCCAGTCCACGTATTACTAGCAAAAGCAGAGCCCCACTTTGTCATTTGAATAACGACATATTGCCCCGTGTTAAGCCCACCAGAAATGGGCACCAAAAGGCCGATAGCAATAACAAGACGAATAGGTGCCCATATTTGATTAGCGCGCCCCATAGGCTTGCCCGTATGCGCCGTTTCAGCAATCATCGCGGCCAAATGATACATCAACATAAAACCTGCCACTGCTAAAATCATGCTGCTATAAGTAGCAAATGCGGCAAGGAGTGCCTTCTGTATCATTTGACTATTGGGCGCATAATAAGATGCGGCACACCCAGCGCCCGCGTTAAGATCGCTCCCCAAAAACAAATAACCGATCCATCGTTGCGCTAAATCACAGGCAGGATTAGGCAACGTAAACATACTTTGCGCATGGGCTTGCGAGGGGGAGAAGATGGACAGGACGAGCATCACGACAAACAGGGCGGCGAAGCCCAGCGTGCCGACAACGGCGGCGAAGAGGAGGACTTGGGGCGCACCCTCTTTCGTAAAAGACAGGTTGCCATAGGCGGTGGCGATCACCTCACGCAACGTCAGGCGCAGGTTGGTATCGCGTAGTGCGGGGTGATCTTTGGGAAACAAACGATACGCGGCAAAGACCATCGCGATCATGCGCGTGAACATGCTGATGCTTTCGCCCAAGGGTTTCACATCGCGGTCAAAGCGCGGGTTGAACAGCATGCCCATTATAGAGCGCTTTTTGTCTTTCGCTTTATCGTCGCCGTTGTTGAAAAGCATAAACTATAGCCTCCAGCCCCATTGTTTTTGCGCTGCGCGCCTTTTCACTCTCTGCCACCTTGCGTCTAGGCCTTGATCCAACCGATGGAAAGACCCCTCCCCGATTTTGCTTTCGCAAAATCGACCCTCCCGCAAGGGGAGGGTGGTTCTTATTCTGTCCTTGCTCCCAACCTCAGCGCACGAGTCGCCACAAGACAAGCCCCTATACTATCCATTATAGCTCAATCTGTTAAAGAGCTTTTAATATTTTCGCAAAAAGTCTTTTTACTCGCAGCTAAAGCCAGAAAAACTTAAAATGGATAACTCGTTAAAAAACAAACGGATGTCATCCCCAAGCTGGGGTTGAGGGGACATAATAAAAATGCCTTTCCAGAACGACCTCATAATAAAATATCAGTTTCGGCATTTTTATTGTGTCCCCAGTGCTGCT
>DYNT01000076.1:0-3290 GCA_020720905.1 Micavibrio aeruginosavorus | reverse complement strand
GGCTTGGAAGAATATATCTTACGCTGCCGCGTCGTCCACCATATCAAGGATTGAGGCCACCATGGCGTCCTTGATCTGCTTTTCGTTCGCCTTGGTAACGGGAACCATGGGTAAGCGAAGCTCATTCCGGCACTTGCCCAAAAGGGACGCGGCATACTTGACCGGCGAGGGTGAGGTTTCAACAAACAGAACCTCAATCAGCGGCATCAGTTGATCGTTGATCTTTTGCGCGGCGGCAATATCCCCTGCCCTCCACGCGGCCTGCATCTTCGCGCAAAGCGCGGGCGCGATGTTTGAGACGACCGAGATATTCCCCGCCCCGCCCTGCGCCAAAAAGGCCAGCGCGATATCGTCATTACCAGAGAGCTGCACAAAGTTCGCGCCGCACAACTGCCGCACTTTCAAGGGACGTTGCAGGTTGCCCGTCGCGTCCTTCGTTCCCACGATACGCGGCAATTGAGAAAGCCTTGCCATCGTCTCTGGCGTCATGTTCACAATGCTGCGCTCCGGAATGTTATAGATAAAGATAGGCAGATCGCTGGAGTCATGGATGGCTTTGAAATGCTGATAGAGGCCTTCTTGCGAGGGCTTATTGTAATAGGGAACGACATGAAGCGCCGCGTCCGCCCCAGCTTTTTGCGCCATCTGTGTTAAATGAATGGCATGGGCCGTCGCGTTCGATCCGCAGCCCGCTATCACGGGAACCTTGCCCTTGGCGACCTCAAGACACGCACGGAACAGAAGATCATACTCCGCATCGGAAAGCGTAGGCGCTTCGCCTGTCGTGCCACAGGGGACAAGGCCGTTTGTGCCCTCATGAACCTGCCACGCCACAAACTCTTGAAACGCCTTTTCGTCAATCTCGCCGTTCTTAAAGGGCGTAATAAGAGCCGTTATGGAACCAAAAAACGTGGGCTGAATCATGGCCGAGGCCTCCTATAAAAAGCGTTCATGCGAGGAGAACCATGCTCTCCCAACGCTATGTTTTCAAGGCAAAAGTCAGCGCCCTCAAAATCCTTTAACAAGCTATTAGCCTTAGCAAAAGGTATATATTTTTACACCGTGCATTAGGAGCGATTCCCCCCTATGTTTGGAATAAGTTTAAGATAAAATAACAGAAGGATTTTATCGATGACATTCCGCTCTTTCTTCGTCGCCTCTTTGGCGCTTATTGCTTTGACGGCTAACGCCCCTGCGAGGGCCGCAACAGTTGATTTCACGGGGCATCATGACAATATGGGTCTTGTCGCTGCGGGCAACACAGGCACCATTGATACCTATACCTTCTTTGGTGATGGCGGCCTGAAGTATGATTATGGAAAAGGCTTGCTCCCCAGCCATACGGCGATCACCTTCACCTATACCTTCCTCAGTTCTCTTGGAACATGGGACTACGTTCAAGGTGACGCCGCTTATAAGGATGGCTCGACGCGCTATCGCGTTGGCGCTGATTCCAATGGCTGGACAAGAAACCAAGAAGCTTTCGCAGGGCATGGCTTTCATAATACAAGCAATGTTTTGGACGTGATCGTTTCCGCGATTATGGCCGATGACAAGAAATCAGCCACGGTCACCATTACCAATCTGGCCAATGTCGCCGCAAACTTCGACAGCTATTTCTTGTCTTATAACTGGTTCCACTGCAAAAAAGTTGAAACAACTTATGCCGTATCGAACGTGCCGCTTCCCGCCGCCCTGCCCTTGTTCGGGCTTGGCCTTGCTGGACTGGCCGGTTATCGCCATCATAAGAATCGCAAAGCGGCTTAATACGAGGTAGCTTAAACAAAAAAGGGGGAAGCCTAGGCTTCCCTGTTTTTTGTTAAGCCCCATTCTCTGCCTTATGGCTTTCCTAAGGCCGCGATCGGCTTCATGAATTGAGGTTCAATATCCCATGGAAAATAAATCCATGTGTCTTGGCTGACCTCGGTGATGAACGTATCCACCAAGGGCTTGCCCAAAGGCTTGGCATACACCGTTGCAAAATGAGCCTTGGGCATCAATTGATGCAGCACGTCAAACGTGCGCCCCGTATCAACCAGATCATCAACGACCAGCCAGCCTTCGCCGTCGCCAACGCCCGCCGCCGCCTTGATGATTTGAATCATGTCAGCCTGCGCGGGATTGGCATCATCATAGTGATACCCCACCGCCGAGACAGTTTCGATCACGCGGATTTCCAGCTCTCGCGCCACAATCGCAGCAGGCACAAGGCCGCCACGCGTAATGGCGACAAGGCCTTTCCAAGGCCCCTTATCCAATAAACGCCAAGCAAGCGCCTTGCCATTGCGATGAAGTTCGTCCCAACTGACTGGATAAAATTTTTGTGGATTTGATGCGCTCACGTTCTTGGCTCCCTTTTTTCTTTTCCTTCGATGATAAGCCCCTCTTTAACGGCTGCTTTTTGGATGCTTTCTTGCAGTTTTTCAAAGGCACGAACTTCCAGCTGGCGCACGCGCTCGCGGCTGATGCCAAACTTTTGCGACAAATCGTCAAGCGTCACGGGCGGATCACTCATCCGCCGCGCGGCGATAATCTCACGCTCGCGCTCATTCAAATGCAGCATCGCCTGCGCCAAGAGCCTCTCGCGGTGCTGGCGTTCTTGCTCAACGCCTAAAAGATGTTCTTGGCTTTCTGTTTCATCCGCCAGCCAATCCATCCACTCGCCATCACCGTCCTCGCCGCCCATCGAAATAGGCGCGTTCAGCGATTGATCGCCGCCACCGCTAAGACGCCGGTTCATCGACACGACATCGCCTTCGGGAACGGCGAGCTGCGTAGCGATATGCGTGACTTGCTCTGGCGACAGCTCACCATTGTCAATGGCGCGCATATCGTTTTTCAGGCGGCGAAGGTTGAAGAACAGCTTCTTTTGCGCCGCCGTCGTGCCGATTTTAACCAGAGACCACGAATGCAAAATATATTCCTGTATCGCCGCGCGGATCCACCACATCGCATAGGTGGCAAGGCGAAAGCCACGGTCGGGATCAAAGCGTTTGACCGCCTGCATCATGCCGATGTTGCCTTCGGAGATAAGCTCAGACACCGGAAGGCCATAGCCGCGATAGCCCATGGCGATTTTGGCGACAAGGCGCAAATGGCTGGTCACCAGCTTATGCGCCGCTTCAATATCGCCATGCTCACGCCACGCCTTGGCCAGCATGAACTCCTCATTCGGGTCCAGCATGGGAAACTTGCGGATCTCCCGCAGGTAGAAGGAAAGATTTCCCTCGCCCTTGATGACCGGCAAACTGGAAGACGTGCTGTTCACAAACGATGACCTATTGTTATTA
>DYNT01000224.1 GCA_020720905.1 Micavibrio aeruginosavorus | reverse complement strand
CGCCCTGACGATCTTCGTCAGCCCCGGGAGCCTCGCCAACAAACATCAGTTCCGCGCACGGATTGCCGGTGCCAAACACCACCTGGGCGCGGGAGGCTGCGAGATGGGCACATTTTTCGCAGGGCAAAACCTCGGACCGCAGCCGCGCCAGCAAGCGGGGCCGTTCATCGGCGAGATGCATGGAATCGTCCGGAGCATACCCATCCGCAGCGGGCTCCGCGTGCCCTTCCGGTGCCCGCCCGGGTGGTTTGACAGCAGGAACATCCAAGCTGCGGGGCGTCTCCGCGGGCTTTAGTGGGGCAGACCGTTGGGCTCTGGCGGCTGGAGGAGCGATGGGGGAGGTGCTTTTCGCCCCAAGAGAACGTTTCAGTTCGGAAAAGGAGCGTGCCGCCACCTCCGCTGTCCCTTCGCGACCGCCCCCCCCGGGCGTGTGACAGGACGCGGTGCCGCAGCCTGTTGACGCCCGGAAGGCCGGGCCGTTGCCGCCGGAAAAATCGTGCTTGAAAAGCCGCAGCCGCGGCCAACTCAACGCGGCTGCCAACCAAGGTTTTGCGGGGAAGCTTCTGCAACGCCTCAACAAAGGCCCCGGCGCTTTGCACTCCCCCAGAATGATGTGGCGAATCCTCCAAGACCAGACAAAAGCATGGATCGCACGGCGGGCAATTTGAATTGCGGCTTCTCTGAGGGCTTCTTCGGTTATTCAAAGTGCCGGGAGTCGTTTGACTCTTCGCACGACTTTCATTGATCGACGCACATAGCGTTGCTCCTGGGCAGCTTGAAATTTTTGAGCTAAAAACGACCCCCTCACATATGAGACAACGAGTCGCAACAATGCGACGTCCGATTAATGTGGTTATCTTTACCGTAAACCATTGTGCTAAAGTAAAATATTAAGACCTGTGATTTGTGGTACAAAAGTAGGCTTCAACTTTTGATAATTTGAGAGCACTCAACTTGGCATATAAAATGCTACATCTGTTTGTATGTGAAAAGCGTATAGCGCTCTTTCTTGTAATTCCCCACCCCTTATAACTGATCGAAGGGCATTATGCCCTTGGAATTGTTTCGTTACGACTATGCCTGTATTTGGTTCCCTCAACGATATTCCACTAACCGATGTTCTGTCGATCATTGGTGACAATAAAGGTGTGCTTCATCTTAAGAATCTTCCCCAAAACAGGGAGGTCGCCTAGTGCTTACGTGCAGAAGAAAGCGATATAGCGTATAGTGCCGTTCATGGCA
>DYNT01000223.1 GCA_020720905.1 Micavibrio aeruginosavorus | reverse complement strand
ATCCGCTTTACAAGGAGTCATGAAACGCACCTATGTTTTTGCCTCGCTGAAAACCCTCGAATACTGCGGCGCGGCGGGCGGATGAATTTTGCTCTCGCCAAATTTGGCTAACTACTTCAACTGAAGCCCCTGTTGCACATGAACATGGGCAAAGCCAGCGCACTCCGCACGCGCACCAACAAACGCGCCCGCCAGCGCCTGCTCGACTGGCTGGCTGAGTACGCGCCCTACGAAAGACTTGCCATCGTCCACGCTGGGGTTCAGGAAGACGCAGAAGCATTGTTTGAACAAGCGCGATCCTTCTTCCCAGAAGGCAAAGTTCCCATCGTCCAAATCACCCCCGTCCTCGGCGCGCATCTCGGCATCGGCGCCATTGGATTTGCCTGCATTTCAAAAAAATAATGTCATTGCGAGGGCGGTAGCCCGAAGCAATCTCATGTGATATGGGGATTGCTTCGACGGAAAAGCGCCGTCTCGCAATGACATAAGCAAAGGAAAACCATGAAAATCGCAAAAATTATTTCCGTTCTTGGTATGTTAGCCATGACCGCCGTATTGATTTACGGCTTCACCGTCGGCGATTTCTTCGGCGAAGGCAGCAAGTTATTTGCAATGCCCTGGGGCATCGTCTCGCTCGTGGATTTGTACACGGGCTTCACCCTCTTCTCGGCGTGGATCATCTACCGCGAAAAATCCCTGCCCGTCGCAATCCTGTGGACAATCGCCATGATGACGTTGGGATTCTTCGCGGGCAGTTTGTACGCTTTCCTCGCCTTGCAATCCAGTGGCGGCGACTGGCGCAAGTTCTGGATGGGCAAGCGCGCGTAGGTCACGTTTGCAACGTGACTTGTAAAATGATATTTTTGTCACGCTCAAAGCGTGACCTGCGGAATGAAATGAAAAACAAATCACGCGAACTGCTTGAAGAACTCCGCGCCGTATTTGCGGGACGCAACTCCTTTTTGGATGCGATCCTGCCGCCAATTCTTTTTCTACTGGTCAACGGGCTGGCTGGATTCCAAGCAGCCATGTGGGGCGCGCTGGCGCTTTCTGTGGTGATTGCCGCCGTGAGAATTTTCCGCAAGCAGTCGTTGATCTACGCGCTGGCTGGAGTTGGAAGTGTGGCAATCGCCATCGGCATCGCATGGTTTCTTGGCAAATCAGAAGGCTTCTTCCTCCCAGGTCTTATCAGCGGAAGTATAGTCCTCCAGGTAAGTTCTTTCCGCCTTTTTTGCAAATGTCATTGC
>DYNT01000222.1 GCA_020720905.1 Micavibrio aeruginosavorus | reverse complement strand
CAAACGATCCATCAAATCGAAAAACCCCATCACATGATCGCCCAGCCAATGGCCTGTAGCGGGCGGCAAGCGACGCGCCTGCACTTTACCCGCTGGATCAAGGAGGATATGACTATCGGCCAAAAGGGTATCATCAACGTCATAAAGGCACGTATGCGTCGCGCTGGCTTCGACAAGACGACGGATCATAAGCCTCGCCAAAAGGGGGGAGAGGATATTGCGCTCATCACGATCTAAAACAACCGCGCCTTCGGCAATGGCGCTGGCGGACATCCGAACCTGCATCCTAAGGCCGTCCAACTCCGTCGCAATAAGGCGATCTTGATATCGCCCTAAATAGAGCAAACTGCCGACCAAGATGGCAAGCGCCATGACATTCACAGCCATAATGCGAAGCATAAGGGGCGAGAGACGCGGCGGCGTGCGCCTATGCCAAAAACGCGGCGGCCAAGGACAGGCTGGCGCGGCAGGCGAGCGGAGAAACAAAGAACGCAACGCGAAGAACCCCATCAGAAAGCTCAATCTTCCTTATAGCGATAGCCAACGCCATAAAGCGTTTCGATTTGTTCAAACCCATCATCGACAATGCGGAACTTCTTGCGAAGGCGTTTGATATGGCTGTCAATCGTGCGGTCATCGACATAGATGGATTCGCCATACGCGGCATCCATCAATTGATCGCGGCTTTTAACGTGACCAACACGTTGCGCCAAGGCCTTAACCAGCAGGAACTCCGTCACCGTCAAATCAACAGCCTTGCCTTTCCATGTGCATTGATGGCGTGAGCCATCCAAAACAAGATCCCCCCGCGTGATCAGCTGCGCCGCGTCAGTGGTAGGAGGGTTAAGGCGCAACTGCTCACGCCGCAAAATGGCACGAATGCGCTCTAACAAAAGGCGCTGAGAGAAAGGCTTGGTGATATAATCATCCGCGCCCATGGACAGCCCCATAATCTCATCCACCTCTTCGTCCTTTGAGGTTAAAAAGATAACAGGCATAGTCTGCGTCAACGGCTGCTGGCGCAGACGGGAGAGAAGCTCCATCCCCGTCAAACGCGGCATCTTAATATCCAAAACAGCCATATCGGCAGGACGCTGGCTTAAACCGCGCAAGGCTTCCTCGGCATCCGAATAGGCGCGCACGGTATAGCCCTCAGCCTCAAGCGCCATGCTCACAGACGTCAGGATGTTGCGGTCATCATCGACAAGAACAATGGTTTGGGACAAGGAAAGCTCCTTTAAGGGGTCAAGGGGTCA
>DYNT01000221.1 GCA_020720905.1 Micavibrio aeruginosavorus | reverse complement strand
ATGCTGGCAACGCTGCTTGCCACGCCTTGCTCTGCGCCGTTCCTTAGCACAGCCATCGGCTTTGCGCTGGCGGCGGGAAGCCTTGAAATCATCGCCGTGTTTTTCGCCTTAGGCCTTGGTATGGCGTTGCCCTATATGGCTATCGCGCTATGGCCACGCCTCGCCAGCGCCCTACCCAAAGCAGGCAACTGGATGAACACCCTCACCCGCGTTTTGGGCTTTGGCCTTTTGGGAACGGCGTTTTGGCTTCTTATCGTTGTGCGTGTGCAAACGGGGCATGGCCCCTTTGTCCTCATCACCATGGCGATGGCAGGAATCCTCTTCGCCCTGTACCTGCGCCACAAAAACATCCTGCGTGGTCTTGTTCCATGGGCTATTGGCGGGGCGCTCATCGCGTCCTTGGCCATCGCCACACTGGCTTCGGTTCCGCTCGCTTTGCAAAAGGAGTCAGGCGTATGGAAGCCTTTTGACGAAGCCGCCATCGCCCGCGCCGTCAGCGAAGGCAAAACCGTTTTTGTGGACGTAACCGCCGATTGGTGTCTGACCTGCAAATACAATAAGCGCGTTGTTTTAGGGCAAGACGAAATCTCTAGCCGCTTGTTCGGGCAATCGCCTATCGTGACGCAGCAAGCCGATTGGACAAGCCCCAATCCCGTCATCACGGATTTCCTGCACAGGCATGGATCCTATGGGATTCCGTTCAACATCGTCTTTGGCCCTCGCGCTCCGCAAGGTATCGTCCTGCCAGAGCTTTTAACGAAAGAAAGCATCCTTGAGGCTCTTGATAAAGCCAAAGCCTGCCAAATTGACGAGGCGTGCTAGAGCAACCGCCCCATGAAATGACTCATAAAACCTTGACGGGATTTCCTCCTACCCCATTCTTCGTCATCCCGCACAGCAGATAGCGCGGAAGCGCCAGACGCCCCCCTTCGTCATCCCGCACGAAATCCCGCGTAGAGCGGGACGAAGATGCGGGACCCAGTTGAAAACTTTTTCTTTAAACAATCCCGATCCTTGTTTTTTGTGCTAAACAAAGAGAATTCAACTGGGTTCCGCATCTGCGCGATGCTAGAGCATCGCTTCGTGCGGGATGACGAGAGGGGGGGCGTCGTTCGCTCACGCCTTGATCGCCTTCGCGATCAAGCCTCGCGATGAAAATTTTAGAGTTATGGGAAATTGGTTGACTATAAGACTCCCTACCCCCGCACAATCGCAGCGACGGCAAGGGCATCAACGCGCTCGTTATCAAGGTGGCCTGT
>DYNT01000075.1 GCA_020720905.1 Micavibrio aeruginosavorus | reverse complement strand
GGATTTGGCGCAGGCGGCCATCGATGCGAAAACGCACACGGGCAAAGGATTCCTCAGGCTCAAAATGAATATCGGAAGCGCCTTGCCGGATCGCATCGCTCAGCAGATGATCGACAAGACGAATGACGGGATGCTCAACCTCGATTGTGGCAGGAGCCGCCGTGGATTCGATTTCCTGAAGAAGGTCATAAAGATTATCGGCGCGCTCCGTCAAACGATTCAAAAAAGAGTCGATAGCGTTTTTTGAAGTGACGCGCAGCGCCAGCGTTGTTGCTTGCGGAAAGGCGCGTTGAATGGTGTCAATTGCGACCAGATCGAACGGATCGGCCAGCGCGACGGTCAGCGTCTTCCCCCTTTGATGAAGGGGGAGCGCCATCGTGCTTCTGACGTGATGGGGTGAGAAAGAATCCAGAAGCGTCAGATCGGGCGTTACGGCATCCAGCGAAACGAAGGAAAGCCCAGCGTGATCCGCCAGAGCCTTGGCGAGCGTGTCTTGATCCAAAAAGCCAAGCGCGATAAGGGAGCTGCCCAGCATCACGCCTGTTTTCTTTTGTTCATGTAGCGCTATATGCAATTGATCGGGCGTGATCACGGTCTCGCGCACCAGACGCTCGCCCAAGCGAAGCGGCGCACGCACAGCGGGAAGGTCTGCGGTTTCATCGTCTAACCTGTCAGCATCAAGAGTATAGGATCGGGCGACGGCTTTCATCGTTCTGTCACCAACTTGTTTGACAGGCAGGGTTGCCCAAAGAGCTTACCAGCGCATCACGTCCGACGTAAAGCAGGACATCGTCATAGGGCGTGGTTGGATCGTTTGAAAAGGGCGCCTCGATGAAGGCCGCGTCGCCGTTGGCGTTGCAGCGCTCAAATCCGCCTGTGGCAGAACACGGCGTTAGGCCTCCGCTAAAAGCTGGATGCGCGTTCGTGCCTGCGCTGACGGCAGGATCAGCCTTAAACGCGCCAAAGCCGTTCGCGCCGTGGCTAAGGAACAGGAGGGCGGCTTGCTGCGTGCCGCCGCCTGCCGTCGTTATGCTTACGCGGTTCACTTTGCTCATTAGTGCGCCGTCTTGGCATAGACCCTTGCGGCTTTCGCCGGTCACGCAAGAAGGCGTGGTGTCGCCCGCCACGCAAAGCGCGGTCGGCGGCACGACGCCAAAGTTGATGGTCAGCGCAGGATCAACACGCATCGTGATCCAACGCCCCCAGCCATCCTTGGCGATTTGTTGGGGAAGGCCCATCGAGATAAAGGGCACGATGCCTTCATAAACGGTGCAGTTATTTTGACACGCAAGGCCTCCTGCTTCGCCACGCACGCGTCCAAAGCCTGCGCCTGTTGTGGCGGCTGGCGTGGGGCAGGGTAGGCAGCCGTTGGCTTGAACAAAGGCGGTTGTGGCGCGCATCAAGGCTTGCAGATTGCTTTGCGTGGCGCTGACTTGCATACTTTGACGAAAGGCTGTCAGCGCGGGAAAAACAACCATGATCACAAGGCCAACAACGACCAGCACCATGCTCATCTCGGCAAGGGTGAAGGCTTTTTTATAATCTTTTTGTTCTGAGTACTGTTGACAGAGCAAGCTAAAAAATAATCGCCCTCCCCTTGCGGGAGGGCACGCACTTTTCGAGACCGAAGGAATCGAAAAGTGAGGGGAGGGGACTTTTTTGATCCAGCCCATAACCCTTCCCCGAAAACACTTCGTGTTTTCGACCCTCCCGCAAGGGGAGGGTGGTTTAATGATTAAACCTTGAAGCCTTTTGCAAAGGCATCGCTTCATGACACTTATATCCTTACGCACATTGTATAGGCGTTGTCGTCGCTATACGTTGCTGTGGGCGCGTTCGCGCTGCTGCCCGTGGCATTGGTATAGGGCGTGGATTGGATCGCGCCTGCGTTGCTTGTCCCGTCGTCAAGCCTTGCATCGATGGCTTGCGCCGCGCCTGCTGTGACTTTGTCGAGGCACAAAACGGTTGTCGTGAACACGCCGCCAAACGCGCCGTTTTGAAAGCCAAACACGCCGCCGAAAGGATTGGGGGGCTGAATGGCTGTTGTGCCGCCTGTGACTTGGTTCTTCACAAGCCCTGCTGCGCGTAAATGCGCCCAGACGTGGAGGCTTTCGCTGGCTTCTCCCGTCGTGCTGGTCGTATCGAACGAGCTGGCGGTGCCGATCTTGCCGTTATTATTGCCGTCCGCGCTTTGCCTCATGGAGGGAAAACGCGTCGTGGCGCTGGGGTCATCACCCGGCATCGCTCCATAGTTTTGGGTATAGGTTTGCAGTTGCCCTTGATAGGCTTGAATGCCGTTGATCGCATTGGTAATGCGGGCGTTTTGGATGATTTGCTGTCCCGTCAAAACACCGCCAATAATCAGGCCGATGATGACCAAAACAATGGAAAGCTCAACAAGCGTAAAACCGGATTGTGTTGTGGTGCGTTTCATTTTGATCTCCATCTAGCGTTGAGGAAGGGGAAGGGGACGTGGATCGCTGTTGTATTTTTTATACAGGTCGGTATCGGCTTTGTCGGGCGTGGCGTTGTTCAAGATGGTGGCGCGAAGAAGGATCACCAGCTCGCTTGTTGTGCCTTGATTATCGCGCGATTTAGCAAGGTTGCCGACAACGGGCAGCGCATCAAAAGGCGGGATGCCTTGATCCGAGTTTTCCGAGCTGTCTTGCATCAAGCCGCCCATCACAGCAACTTCGCCCGATTGCAGTTGCAGGACGGAGTCCATCTCGCGCACCGCCAGAACGGGGATTTGCGATTGAATGGGATTGGTCACGCCAGCATTGGCTGCATTCAGGCCAATCGAAGGATCGTTTACGCGATCAATCACGCGTGAGATCGTGGGGCGCAACGTCATCGTCACGCGGTTGGTATCGTTGTTGATGGCGGGCTGCACCGTCATGACAAGCCCGACGGGAACGGTGCGTGGCGTGCTGGAAAACACGGGCGTTCCCGATACGACAACGCCCGCCGCGTTGGTGGTGGTGGGAAACTGCGCCGAAGTCAGGAAGTAGACTTCATTGCGGGCAACTTTTAATACGGCGGTCTGGTTGTTCATGACCGTCAGGCGCGGTGAGGAAAGAACGCGCATCGTGCCGAACGTGCGGACAAGGTTGAGAATGCCGTTAAAGTCCTTGGTATCAAGGGATGCCGTGAACAAGCCTGATGAGGCGGCGGTCATCGCCGCGCCAACGCCTGGTGCGCCAAAATTGGCGGCGAGGCTCGTTGCGCCCTTGAAAAGGGTTGACCAATTCACACCGCTTTGAAACTCATCGGACAGCTCAACCTCAACGATACGCGCTTCGATTAAAACCTGTGAGGAAGCTTTGTGATCAAGGCGCGTTAAGAACGTGGCGACGGCCTCTTGCTGGCGGCTGTTGCCAAAGACGGTGATCAGCCCCGCTTGACGATCGATGCTGTAATTGGACTCTGGCTTGGCATCGCCTGCGCGGCCTGTTGTCAGCGGCTTGTTCTTGATGGCTGTGGCGAGAACTTGCGGCAAGGATTTTTCAACCTCGCTCCAGAAATCAGCGTCTGAACTTGCGGCAATTTTTGATGTGGAGTTATTATCGCTGCCACTCTTATTGTTGCCGCCGCTGCTGTTGCCAGCGACATCGACATCAAAGACGTTGGTGGCGATGGTCACCTCGCTGGTCGTTTTGCGTGAGAGGCTGAGGTGATCAAGGGCGTAGGTTTGCTGATACGGTTCATCCATCTCAATGCGGATAAACGCGCCATCGTTTTTATAGCGCAGCCCCGCAAGGTCGCAAATGCGGCGCAAAACGGTATCAAAGGGTTGCTCATGCGCGGTGAAGATAATGCTGCCTTCGATGCGCGGGTCAATCTCTAGGTTCACTTCGCCCTCGCGGCCAAGCTCGATCAATATATCGCGCAAGGGAACGGAATCCGAAATCGTGACGCTGACTTTTTTATCCGGCAGGTCGGAACTGTACAGGCTCTCTGAAGAAAGCGCTTCAAGTGGCAGGGCGGGGATAGGGGGCGGCCTATCCAGCGATAAGGCGGATGGCGGCAGTAACGCATTTTCCAAATCGGGAATGGGCGGTTCTTCCAAAGGGAGTTTTTCTTTTTTCTTAGGATCACCGCGATGGCGCAACGCCAAATAATCCTCGCGGGTCATGTTGCCCGCAGGATCGATTTTGTCAGGCGGAAAAGTATTGGTGCAAGAAAGCAAAAAGAGACACAAACCCAAAACAGTCAAAGGCGTTCTTAACAAAGCATTCACGCGTAACCGTTCCCGTTTCTTTTTCAACGAAAGCATTGTCCATTGCATGCGGAGGAATGAAACTGAACGGAATAGGGGCGTATGTCAAAACATTAACGCTCGTAGGGGTTGTGGATAACCACGCAAAGTTGTGGATAAATCGTGAAAAGGCAGAAGAAGGTCATGATTATTGTCCTAATTCGTCATCCCGCATCTTCGCGATGCTAACGCATCGCTTCGTGCGGGATGACGGAAGAGGAACGGTTAGGCATGAATATTATTCATAAGGCAAACACACGCCATCAGAAGCCATTCTCTCTCGTATAGCCTCTTTGCCGCTTCACCTCATACAGGGCGATGGCGGTGGCGTTAGAGACGTTGAGGCTGCCGATGCGCCCGCCTGTGGGAAGGCGCGCCAGCTCATCGCAACGCTCACGCGTCAGGCGGCGAAGGCCTTCGCCTTCTGCGCCCATCACCAGCGCGACGCGGCCTTCTGACAGTTTGGATTCGCATAAATCTTTTTCGCCTTCCTCGGCCAACCCGACGCACCAGAAATTCTCGGCCTTCAACGCGCTTATCGTTCGCGCGATGTTGACGACGGTGATAAGAGGCACATGCTCGGCCGCGCCGCTGGCGGTCTTGGCCATGATGCCCGTGGCCGATGGCGCGCCGCGCTCGGTCACAATCACGGCGCCTGCGCCAAACGCGGCGGCAGAGCGCAAAATCGCGCCGACATTATGCGGATCGGTGACGTGATCCAAAATAATGACCAGCGAGGGGGCCTTCTCTTGCCCCAGCAGATCGTCAAGGCTCATCTCTGGCAAAGGATCAACCTCCAGCGCAACGCCTTGATGCACGCTGCCGTGGGGCAGGAAGTGCTCGATGTCTGACTTTTCGGCATGGAGTGGGGCGGGGCGCGGTAGATTTTTGGCAGTGGCTTCCTCTAGCGTCTCTTTGATCGATGCCTGACCGGCCTCGGTCGTCCATAGGCGATAGCATTTGCGTTGCGGGTTAAGCCACGCCTCGCGCACCGCATGAAGCCCCCAAAGGAGGACGCCTTGGCGTTGCAAGCTTTCGCGCTTGGGCAGGGGGGCGCGTTTTTCACGCGGTTCCTGCCTTTCAAAAGCAGGCTTCGGTGCGGCGGCGCTTTCATGCTTTTTATGGAAAGAAGGTTTCTTGGCAAAGCGGGGCGTCGTCTTTTTAAAGCCATCCTCACGCAGGACATCATCATCGCGGGCAGAACGTCTTGGCTTGCGGTCAAATCCTCCCGTTGGTTTGCGGGTGGAATCGCGTTGGCCAAAGGCAGACTTCTCGCCAAAGCGTCCCGCTGGTTTCTTTTTGAACCCTTCGCTGGGAACAGCTGCTTTATCGGTGCGCTCGAAACGGCGAGGGCTCTTTGCCACAGTGCTATCCGTCTTGCGGCTCCCTGAGGGTTTGCTCAAGGCCTTTCCAAAAGAAGGGCGCTTAGACCCGCCAAAGGGGCGTCCGGTGGGCTTTCCTGTTGGTTTGCGAAGGCTGCTTTTCATGTTTTTAAACTTTCTTGATAAAATCTGCCCCCTAATGAAGACTGTGGGATTGACAAGCGCAAGTAAAATCCGTTATTTGGCTGCTTCCCACTGTGATGTGGGACAAAAATGTGGAAGGGTGGCCGAGTGGTTAATGGCAGCAGACTGTAAATCTGCCCTCTTACGAGTACACAGGTTCAAATCCTGTCCCTTCCACCATTTTAACCAAGATTTTTTCAAACGGTATGTGTAAAAAAAGCAGAGAATTTTTTAATCACGACACAAGGCTTTTATCATGCTGCGATATAGTTTAGGGCGATATTACCATGGCATAAAAGATCATGGATTGCTTGAAGAAAAAATCAAGGAGAGGGCGTGGCCTTTTTGCCCTATCCATATTCACATCGCCGACTCTTTACAGTTTCTTACAAAAAAATATATGCCCAAGAATGTTGTGTGGGGGTATAAGGGAGAAAGGGGATCGTCGGCTTTTGTTCTTGGAGAGTACGGAGAAGATTCTTTCTTTTCTGCACATGACGGAAAAAAGCTTACACGGAACGTAGAAGCAAACGTTTTGGAAGGACTTCTTTTTGTGTTGCCAGCAAACAATGGGCGAGGTCTATTCTACACCTATTTGCTTTCGCCTGAAAATGCTCTTGAAATTTATCCTTCTAATCTTGTCCAAATGAAAACTGCAATAAAAAGCTGCGTATTGTTTCAAGCAATAGTCAAGCCTAAACGGATTGATCCCAAACTCGTAGATCATTTACTGACAGATACGTTGCATCTTTGAGAGGATTAATCAGTTTACGAAGGCAAATATTAATCCGACCATAAGTTGGTTCACAAAAAAACAAACAATCCCGTTGTCATC
>DYNT01000220.1 GCA_020720905.1 Micavibrio aeruginosavorus | reverse complement strand
AAGCATCATAGTAGCCCGCCGATAAAACATAGGTTCCCATCAAAATGCGACGTCGCGCCTCAACGCCAAAGCCTGCTCCCCGCGTGTTTTCATACATCTCGGTCAGACTGTCGCCCTCCCTGCGCTTGCCAAAGCGCACGCCGTCATACCGCGCCAGATTCGATGACGCTTCGGCGGGCGCGATGATGTAATACGTCGGCAGAGCATATTTGGTGTGGGGGAGGGTGATCTCAACAACCTCTGCCCCAGCTTCGCGCAGCATTTGTGCGCCCTTATCCCAAATCATATCAATCTCGGCAGGAATGCCATCGATGCGGTATTCGCGGGGAATGCCGATGCGTAGCCCCTTCACGGACTGCCCCAGCGCCTGCGTAAAATCAGGAACAGGAAGGTTGCCCGACGTTGAATCTTTGGGGTCATGCCCCGCCATCTCGCGCAGCATCAACGCAGCATCGGCGACGGTGCGCGTCATGGGGCCGGCCTGATCCAACGAGGAAGCATAGGCGATAATGCCAAAGCGCGAGCAGCGGCCATAGGTTGGTTTGATCCCGACAATGCCCGTGATGGCGGCAGGCTGGCGGATCGATCCGCCCGTGTCCGTTCCTGTGGCGGCCAGCGCCATGCGTCCTGCCACTGCCGCCGCGCTACCGCCCGAGGAGCCGCCCGGAACCAGCTTACGCGCTGCCTTGGCAGGGTCTTCGCCTGACCAAGGGCTAATGACGTTGCCATAAGCCGATGTGGTGTTGGATGAGCCCATGGCGAACTCATCTAAGTTGGCTTTGCCAAGCGTGATACAGCCTGCATCCGCCAGCTTTTGCGAAACGGTCGATTCATAGGTGGGAATAAAGCCTTCCAAAATCTTGCTGGCGGCTGTCGTCTGCACGCCTTTGGTGCAATACAAATCTTTCATGGCGATGGGGATGCCGTCCATCGCGCCCGCATGGCCTGTTGCGCGCCGCGCATCGGACGCCTTCGCCGCTTCGCGCGCTTGATCAAAGGTTGTGACGATATAGGCGTTGGTGGCGGCCTGCCCCTTGATGCTGGCCTTGATATAGCGGTCGGTCAGCTCGGTGGCGGTAAAGTCTTTTTTCGCAAGGCCAGCCAAAGCCTGAGTCATCGAAAGGTCGGTTAAATCGGTCATAGTCGTTTTTTCCAAAGCAAAGGGTTTAAAACCTATTTTTTAAACCACCCTCCCCTTGCGGGAGGGTCGAAGTTTTTACGCCCGCAGGGAGAAAAACTTCGGGGAGGGGTTGCTTTGTGTTGACG
>DYNT01000074.1 GCA_020720905.1 Micavibrio aeruginosavorus | reverse complement strand
TATCGGCGCACACCGCACCATCGATGACGTGGCCGCGCAGGCGCAGACGATTGCCTATGAGATTATGACAAGCCTTGGCCCCCGTGTGAGACGAGACTATAGCGCCCTTGGCTGACACGCCCCCTTGGCTGACACGCCATTGTTGAGAAAGAATCCGAAAATTTCGGAAAAGAGTGCCACAGCCCCAACTTTAACCTGATTTATACCAAATCGATGGGCTTTCTTAATTATTACGATACCGAAAATTAACAAGTAAAGCGTAATGTGGAGACAGGATGCTTCAAAGTATACTACGTCAACTTGAAAACCCGAAAACTTTTTGGCCGCGTTTGCTTGTTTCTCTTTGGTTTATGCGGTTTGGCGGGGAAAAATTTTTCGGGTTTTCAAGCGGACGGACTATATTAAATTAAAAATGGAGATAATCATGGCTCTCTTTGATTCACGTCTCATCGTTCTTTTCAGCGTTGTCCTTTTCCTATCAGCCGCCCTCTTTGCCGATGGCGCAGCTTCCGCCCCCTATTAGACCTCTTGCATACTATAGAGTCCTTCATCGAGAGGTTGGTATGAGGGGGTTTTTCTGCCGCCAAAAGAGAGTTTTTGGTATCCTTTGTTATCAACACGTTAGTAAAAAAACATCGATTGACAGCCCCAAGAGCGTGAGATAGTGCCCCTCGGTCGCCTTCAGCTCAAAGTTAATGCCGTAACCCTTTGAAATATAAGAAAACTGACTCGATTTTGGACATCAGTTAACCCATTGATTCATAACGCTTTTGCGAACTTCGTCCGATTTTGGATCGCCAAAAGCAAAAAATCAGCCAACGACCTTTAGGCCACCAGCTCTATGAGTCACTTCATCGGGCAATTAGTATTAGCTGGCGCGGATTTTATCAAGGAAGTCCATAATGTTCTTTTTCAAGCCATCGGCCTGCGCGGATAGACCCACCGAAGAATCGAACACCTCATTGGCCGCGTTGCGGGATTCCTGCGCCGCATGCGTCACACTGACGATGCTGCTGGAAATCTCGCTGGTTCCGGCGGAGGCTTGCTGCACATTGTTCGATATCTCGCGGGTGGCGGTATCTTGCTGACGAAGCGCTTCGGCAATCGTTTTTGTGATCTCGTTGATCTTTTCGATAATGCTGCCGATTGATCTGATGGCCTGCACCGATTCATTGGCGACAGATTGCACCGTCATGATCTTGCTTGATATCTCCTCTGTCGCACGGCCTGTTTGGTTGGCAAGGTTTTTAACCTCGCTGGCAACAACGGCAAAGCCTTTGCCAGCCTCCCCCGCACGGGCGGCTTCAATCGTGGCGTTAAGCGCCAGCAAGTTGGTTTGCGAGGCGATATCTTGGATTAGCTTCACAACGTCGCCAATTTGCGCCGCCGCTTCGGAAAGGGTTGAAACGGTGGCGTCTGTTTTTTTGACTTCTTCTACGGCATCGGCGGCAACGCGGCTAGAGGTATCGACCTGACGATTAATCTCCCCAATCGAGGCCGAAAGCTCCTCAGCCGCTGAGGCAACCGTCTGAATGCTAGAGGAAGCTTCCTCTGTCGCGGCGGACACGGTGGCTGTTTGCTGACTGGTTTGCGCCGCCATTTCCAGAAGATTCTTTGAATTGCCCTGCATTTCAAGAGACGAGTGGGAAAGCTGCTCAACAACCTGCCCAATGCCCTTTTCAAAATCATTGGACAGCTTCTTTAAGGCGTTGGCCTTTTCCTCGACCTTCTGTTTTTCTGAATCCATTTGAGCTTTAAGAATCTCAACCTTCTTGGCGTTATCCTTAAAGACATGAACCGTTTGAACCATCGCGCCGATTTCATCGCAACGCCCCTCAAGGCCGATAGCAACGTCAACATCGCCGCCTGCCAATTGGGTCATGACATCATTAAGGCTTAAAAGAGGCCGCGTAATGGATCGCCCAATCAACAACGCGACGATAAACACGATCACAACGAGGATCAGAACAACAAACCCCAACTTGATTTGAACCTTTCTGACGGCAGCATTGACATCCTCAACATGCACGCCGCTGCCGATCAACCAACCCCATTCGGGAATGCCTTTAACATAGGAAATCTTGAGCTTGGCGGTATTGTCGGGCGGCCAATAGTATTGGTGCAGACCCATGCCATCCTTTTTAACGATTTTAATAAAGGAAACAAAAAGATTATCGCCATTGGCATCCTTAATACCCGTAACATCTTTGCCATCAAGCGCCGTCTTAATGGGGTGCATGATCATCTTGCCATCTAAATCATTAATCCAGAAATACTCCTCTTTGTCATAGCGCATCCCTTTGACCAGCGCGATGGCCTTTTGCTGCGCTTCTTGAACGGGAGTCCCTTTGGCTTGCGCTTCCTTGGCGATTTGCGTGACAAGCGAATGTGCGGTTTCCACAATGCGGCGCGTTTGATCGTTGCGCTGATAAAAAAGTTCATCCTTGATTAAGGTCGAGCTGATGAAAAGAATAGCCGCCATGCCAACAACAAGGGTGGCAATCAAAATATAAATGCGTGTGGTGATCTTCAGGCGCATTATGCGGTTGGACATGGGGCATTCCTTAAAAGGACAAAAGGGAAGTATGGTTAATTTAGGTTCATTTCACACTTTAAAGCAAGTGGCTTTTTCTTCATTTATATTGTTTTGGCCAAGGCAATGTATTACGGGTCATCCCCATGACGCGCTTGCCTGCCCCCTCCCCTCCCCGCTTTGCCGTTGCCTTATCGGGCGGGGTGGATAGCGCCGTGGCGGCAGCCCTTATCAAAGAACAAGGCGCGGACGTTATCGCCCTGACCCTTCTCTTGCAAAAAGGGGATAGGGCTGACGATGCCGCGCAGGTTGCGGCGGCGCTTGGCCTTCCCCATCATATCATCGATAAGACAGACCTTTTTTCCTCGCGCATCATGATGCCTTTTGCCGAAAGCTATGCACGCGGCGAAACACCGTCGCCTTGCGTGCTTTGTAATCGCCTGATCAAATTCGGCGCGTTGATGGACGCCGCCAAGAGCCTTGGCGCAACGGCGCTGGTGACGGGGCATTATGCGCGGCGCGTTGAAACGGCAAGCGGCGCGCGCCTGCATAAGGGCGAAGATCCTGCGCGTGATCAAAGCTATTTCCTCTCTGCGCTCACTCAAGAACAAATTGATTTTATGCGCCTGCCCTTGGGGGCGCTGGATAAAAACGAAACGAGGGCGCTTGCCTTGCGCTATAGCCTTCCCGTCGCGCATAAGCCGGATAGTCAGGATATTTGCTTTGTGCCGAACGGCGCTTATGCCGATGTTGTCAAGCGCCTTCGCCCCAAGGCTTTTCAAAAAGGCAACATCACAGACCAAGCGGGCACCATCGTGGGGCAGCATCACGGCCTTGCGTCTTTTACCATCGGCCAGCGCAAAGGGTTAAACCTTGGTTTGAGAAAAGGCGATCATAACGATCCTCTTTTTGTTCTTGCCTTGGAGGCACAAACCAATCGGGTCATCGTCGGCCCCCATGCGGCGCTTGCGCGGCGCATCATTCCTGTGCGCGAAATATCATGGCTGGGCGATGCCCCTCCCACGCAGGGTGTCGCCATAACCGCCCAATTACGCTCAACCCAAAAACCCCTTGCGGCGCGCTTCTTTAAAAAAGAAGGTGGCGGCGGTGAGATTCATCTTGATGCGCCAACCTATGGCGTGGCCA
The DNA here is from genome assembly GCA_020720905.1 of Micavibrio aeruginosavorus. Lineage (GTDB taxonomy): Bacteria > Pseudomonadota > Alphaproteobacteria > UBA9219 > UBA9219 > UBA8914. The sequence continues at coordinate 2,951 of DYNT01000074.1, read as the reverse complement.
CGGGGCAGCGGGCTGCCTTTTATGACGGCACGCGCCTTCTAGGAGGCGGGTGGATTACGGACGGCGCATAAAAAACACGTTTTGATCCACCCTGCACCGAGCCAAAGAATAACGTGTCAAAAAACGCTCAAAACGATGCGTTTAAGGGCTCCTTTTAGCACTCTTTTGCCGCTCTTTTTCGGCTTTTTACGCTTGAAACGCTTGACTTTCCCTACCTCCGTGCCCTATGACTCCCTCCTCGCAAGTCACGTGGCAGCGTAGCTCAGCGGTAGAGCAGGGGAATCATAATCCCTTGGTCGGGGGTTCAAATCCCTCCGCTGCTACCAAGTTTAAGTATTTGATATATAAAAGAAAAACGGCAGGAAGGCGACCTGAAATGGCCGCTTTTTTTGTGCCATGCCCCTTCCCGCAGAAAACAGCCAGAATCCAAACATATCAAAGCATTACAAATCCGTGCCAAAATCTCCATGGCACAGAAATGGCACAAAAATTCGCGCCATGACCAAGGGATTTTCGTGGCACAAAATGATGAAATGACTGAGCGATAAGGCCCTATTTGGGGTCTCTTGTTGCTGGCTTGGGGCCAAAATGTTTGCCAGATCCAACGGCACGGTTTCTGGCGTTTTCATAGCCGATCAAAAGCCCACCATCGGTTTTAACAAAATGATGGTTCGGCGTTCTGTGTGCTACGACGAGCCCAGAGGGAGGCGATCCAGCACAGAGCTCTTGGGCCAGCGCAAAATATTTAGCCTCGACGGCATAAAGTCTTGCCGTGCGAACGTACCATTTGGGTTTCAGGATGCCAGCCGATCTTGTCTCAATTCTTTCAAGAAGAACTTTCCACGCATTGCTGTGATCTCCCCTTTCCTCCGTTGACCACAGACGTTGTTGTTCTTTGACAAGAGCATCTCCCGCTCCCCGATGAATCAAGCGGTCTTCCGAAAAATACAAATCCTTTCCGTCGCGACTGAAAACGCCGACGCGCTCCAGTCGTGCGTTTTCTGCGAGATAATCGACGTTTTGTGGGAAGTCTTTATATACGGCATTATGAAATGGGATAGGAACCCATCTGGGAATGACAGGAATGCCCATTTCGAATTTCTGAACAGCGTCTTCGAAGCGACGGAAAATACCATATACGCTGTGCTTAGCGTTAGCCGCTACCACATACATATCAACGGCAAAGCCGTCCTTCTGAAAATCTCTCACGAGCTCTTCAATTCGGTTCGCCTGTCGAATTGTTGCTTGATAAACGACGTTATTCTTTGCGTGTCGCGCATCCAGAAGAAGCTGGCTTGTCCAGCCCCAACAATCCTTGTTGATAAGCGCAGACATCTTGAAGGGAGAAACCTCGAAGATATCTTCGATTTGCGGATGAATAGGGCGAATTTCGTCGATGTCTGCGGATACGGGGGCACCCAAAGCCTCAAGCTCTTTTTCTGCTCTTGCTGCAACCCGTGATTTTCCGGCCCCGGGTTGAGCGCCTATGAGTATGAGCCGAGGAAGGGTAAGTGATGGCTTGCCAAAGGCAAACTGCTCGAACACCTTGGCGTAGGTGTTTGCTTTTTCATTATCGGTAAGATCTTCCTTATCGTGGCCCATTTGGTTTGTACAATCTCAAATGATCGTCTGTTGATATGTCTTTTTGTTTTTTCCCGTATTTCGTTTTTATCTCGCGCCCCAGTTCGAGGGCGCCTTCTATGGCTTTCTTATCGCCCTTTCGTATCAATTCGAGCTGTTCTCTTAGGGCGTCAAGCTGAGCCTGATAATGTTTTGTGATATCATTATCTTTGCCAAGGGATGTTTCGGCATGTTCTCGCCAGCGACACATAATAGCCGTCGCTCCAAGATTTGCGTTTTTCGCAAGATCAATGGCGAAATCTTCTTCATCGGCCTGAGCCAAACTTTCTGCTCTTTTGTCCATGGCAATCCCCTTTATAAACGAGCAAGGTTACTCAATCGCTAATCTTTACCATATTTTAACCATTTATGTCATCGAAGATTGCAATTTTTGGGAATTTTTGTTGGTTAACCCAACTGCCGCTCGATGGCGACGGCCAACGCCTGATCTGCGGCATCGTCTTTCCAGAGGTGGCCGTAGGTGTCCATGGTCATTTTGATGGATGAATGGCCCATCATGACCTGCAGTTGTTTCGGGCTGACGCCTTGCTCGATGGAGAGGCTGGCAAAGGCATGGCGAAGCTGGTGGGGCGTATAGGCCGGATCGGCTTTTTCCTTGCCGGTCTTTTTCTCGATCATCTGCGCGCCTGTTTTTCGATTGAGGACGGGCGTTGCCAGCCCAGCTTTTTTCATCAACGGCACCCACCAGCGATAATAGAGATTCTGGTAAGAATTGGCTCGACCCGTTTCTGTGCCAAACACCAGCGCATTGGTGTCTTCGTCCTTGAGGCCAGTTGCCAGAATCCATTTTTTTAACGCGAGCACGTCTTCCGGAGACAGGGCAAGCGTCCGAAAAGATGTGTGCGACTTGGGCGGACCAATCTTGCAATAATCGTCCGCCCGTTGGATGATTTTCAGTTGCGGAGATTTGCCTGACAGCGACAACGCCATGCGCGGCAGGCCGCGAACCTCTGATATCCTATAGCCAATTCCGCTGGAAAACTCGGCAAGGGTCTCGATATCAGGGGCGATGGCGGCTATATCGTGGCCCCTCCGTCGATACATCCCTCCAACAGGCCTTATGCCATTTCCGTCGATCATCATCCCGATGATGTCCCTCTGCCCGCCTGCGCCTGACGGAATCTGGCCCCGGCTGCATGCACTTCCCGCAAGAACGCGACGCGGATTATTTTCGGCAACTGACTGCCGAGCGCGTGGTCACGCGATTCGAACGAGGCCGACCGATTCGCTCATGGCAACCCCGTCGCGAAGGCGAGCGCAACGAAGCCCTCGACACCTACGTCTATGCCACCGCCGCCCTCCATGGCCTT
>DYNT01000073.1 GCA_020720905.1 Micavibrio aeruginosavorus | reverse complement strand
GAATCCTTATCTTGAATCAACTCAAGGCTTTATCCAACTGCGTCCGGTACTATGGCGTTTTTTATGCCTTTTTTGCATAATTTCTCTTGAAGTTGTGGTGGAGGGCAGCCACACTGCGCCGCGCGCCTGCTTTGGCAGGTTCTTTCCCATTATGAAATATGAAGGTCTTTTATGAAAGTTGATGCCAATACCGTCCGCAAGGGCCATGTTCTTGAACACAACAACAAACTGTGGGTTGTGATCAAAAGTGAGATTATGATCCCCGGCAAGGGGAACGCGATTGTTCAGATTGATATGAAGGATGTTCGCACGGGCATCAAGACGAATGAGCGTTTTCGCACGCAGGAGTCGGTGGAGCGTGTCCAGTTGTCGGATCATGAAATGCAATTCCTGTTTGTCAGCGATGGCGACTATACCTTTATGGATCAGGAATCGTTTGAACAGTATGTCGTGCAAGCCGATATCATCGGCGATGCCGCTGTGTATTTACAAGATGGCATGATTTGCAATGTGCAGACTTATGAGGGCTCTCCCCTTTCTGTTGAGCTGCCAGGGCAAGTAACGCTAGAGATTGTTGAGGCTGATCCTGTTGTCAAAGGACAAACGGCGTCTTCTTCGTATAAGCCAGCCAAGCTTTCGAATGGTGTGCGTATTCTGGTGCCTCCGTTTATTGAGGCCGGAACGCGCGTTGTCGTTGCCACCGCTGATAACAGTTATGTCGAACGCGCCAAAGAGTAGGCCGTTTTCTTTTCTTGTTTGGTTAAGCTGTCGTTGTGCTTTTTAAAGGCACGATACGTCAAGATTCTTGATTATTAGAGACTTGCTTTGGCAAAGCGGAGGCCGCGCTCGGCATAATCTTTGAACAGGCCAAAGCTAGGCGCGGCGGGGGAGAGAAGGACGACGCCCCCTGTGGCGGTATGGTCGCGGGCAAAGGCAACGGCTTCCTCCATTGAGGCGGCGAGGGCGATGGTTTTCGCGCCGCGCTCTTCCAGCGCTTTAAAAATCCTCTCGCCGCTTGGCCCCATGCACACGACGGCGACGCTTGAACGGCGCAGGACATAATCGACAAGCGGTGTGTAATCGATGCCGCGATCAAAGCCTCCCGCAATGAGAGTGAGGGGACGCCCTGCATACGCCTCCATCGCCGCGATGGCCGCGTGTGGCGTTGTGGACAGGCTGTCATTCACATAGAGAAGGCCGTCCTTTTCGCCCAGCTCTTGCTGGCGGTGGGGGAGGCCTTGGAACGTCTTTATCGCTTCGATAGCCGCCGAAGTATCTTGGCCAAGGACGCGAAGAACCGTCAGAACCGCGCACACGTTGGCAAGGTTATGCGGGCGCGTGAGATAAGCGTTATCAAGAAAGGGCAGAGGCTTTGCGCCGTCATAAAGGCGCGAGCCTTGCGTGTGAAAGCCATTCTTGTCTGCAAAAATAACCGTGGGATTGACGGTAAGGCCGCACTCTTGCGCGGCTTTGATAACTTGTTGGCAGGCGATGGTCACGCGGCTTTGTGCCAGCAGGTTTAGCTTGTCGGCGTAATAGCGCGTCACGCTTCCATGCCAGTCAAGGTGTTCGGGATACAGCGTGGTGACAAGGCCGATGGCGCAGCTTTCGCTTAAGGTTGCGGCTTGATGGCTGGAGATTTCGATGATCGCGATGTCCGTCTCGTTAAGGTTGACGGCGGTGACGGGTGTGCCGATATTGCCCGCCAGTGCGATCCTTTTGCCGCTGTTCTCGCGCAAAACATGCGCCAACAGAGCGGACGTGGTGCTTTTGCCCTTGCTGCCCGTGATGCCGATAACGGTCGCCGCATGAGGCTCCGCCAGCCACAGATTTAAAAGCGAGGTGATGGGCCTTTGCGTGGCTTGCAAGGCGTGGATTTCGGGTCTGTAGAGGCTGACCCCCGGAGATTTTACAACGACATCCGCTTGCGCTAAGGCTTTCTCTTTTTCTTCGCTGCAAAGGATGGGATAGGTCAACGGCTTTGAAATGGGATTAACAGACTCGCTTAAATCACCCTCCCCTTGCGGGAGGGTCGAAAACGCGCAAGCGTTTTCGGGGAGGGGTTGTTGTTTGGGCGTTTGCCCCCTCCCCGAGATTTTCTCTCCCTTCGGAAGCGAAAATCTCGTGCCCTCCCGCAAGGGGAGGGCGATTTTTACAGAGGGTTCTTCGCCTTGGCTGTCATCAACAAAAACCAACGAGGCTGGCACGGCGCGATCAAGAATCCATGCGGCTGCCGCGCGGCCTTCCATGCCCGCTCCCCAGATGACAACTTTTTTCCCTGTCAGATCACGCGCCCGCATCGAGAACCTCGTCATACGGTGGGGGCAGTTTGCCCGCGACTTGCGGCGCAAAGAGGGCTTGATAGGCGGTCTTATTCAACGGCGGAAGGCGCGGCGCAAGCGTTCGTACAACGCGCTCATTCTTCCAAGTTTCCTGCTGCGCTAAAAAGGCCATCAGCAGCGCGCTTTCTTGCACCGTTCCCACGCACTCAAACGGTTTGTGCGTGCCATGGCCGCACAGCGCGGCGAAGCCCTCCGTCTGTGTCTCATCATCCAGCATGTTCGCGCCAAAGATTCCCAACAGTCTTTCTTTGTCCATAAAGTTGGCGAGCGCCAGAAAAACAAAGCGGCATTTGGGGCAGGCGCAGCACCAGTGCGAGGCGCGGGTGGCCGCGTCTTGGCGGAAGGACGCGTTGCAGCTTCTGAAAACGTGGTCATAGGCGGCGCTTTGCGCAAAGCGCCTTGCAATCGCGGCTTCGGTCATGGGGCGCAGCAGAGAAAAATAGCGCAAGCTTGGCGTGATGTGGGCGCGGGTATAGGCGGCAAGGTCTTTTTCAAACGCGAAGGATTTGCTGTACTGGTGATTGATTTCCTGTCCGTCCACAACCAAATTCGGCGCATCGGCGGAATGCTCGTTTGACATCACAACCGCATCCAGCCCATGCAAAAGCGCCGTCGCCATCGTGATAACGGACAGGATCGCGGTGATCGGCACATGGCCGTTCAGCGCCCCGTTTTTATTGGCTTCGATCAGCGCGGGCGAGATCGTGCGCGTGACCTTGATGGTGGGCAAACCCGATGCCGCTATCGTGTCGCGGATGGGGGCGGGCAGAGGCGCATCGGGGCCCAGTGCGAACAGAACGGGCGCGAAGCCTTTGGTTTTTAGAGCCTCAATCGTTACGATGGAATCCTTGCCGCCGCCAACGGGAACTAACGGGCGAGCATTCAAGGCAACGGGACGAGCAATAGTCGGATCAACGACTTCGTTGGTTATTTTAATCTTGTCCTTAAGGTTTAGCCCATTGCGATAGGCAAACTCGCCAAGGCCATGCCGGTAAACCTTTTCGACAAAACCAGCCGTAACGGGGTCAAGGGCAAAGGCGCGGCAGATTAAACTTTCGGGTACAAAGGCTTTGTAATAGCTCACCCCCGCCAAAAGGAAGAGAAGGCGAAAACAGGAATCCAGCGCAGCGTTTGTTGCTTCGTCCAATGGCGCGGTGGAGGGGGGGGCAGGAAAGGCGATGGTTTCCTGAAACGCCAAGCCGTTTTCAAAGGCGTAGGAAAGAGTCAGCACGCCGCGCTCGCGGTCATACGCATAGTGATCAAAAATAAACGCGCCTGCTTCCATGGATTATCCCGTCCCTGTGTCCCCGCACCGTAAGCCATCGGCGCAGGGCTGGCAAGGTGGGGGTTTATATTGTGCGTCATTGCGAGCGACCAACGGGAGCGTGGCAATCCATCACTTGCATTCTCCACCATTGACCCTGTTTGTCCTTTCAGGAGATGGATCGCCACGTCGCCTTTTCAAGGCTCCTCGCGATGACGTGAATTATATGCGCGGGATGACGGGGCTTTTTTTGCCATAGGCGCAAGGCTGGCAAGATGAGGGAAGGGGGGAATCCATTTGCGGGAATCCTCAACGAAAATTAAAGAAAAAGCTTGTTTTGGCGTAGTGGTTAACGGATTTTGGCCTGCACAAACGCCTCTCTAGCCATCTTGCCGATTCTCTGTTATCCCTTTAAGGCTGAAGTCAAAGAGCTAACAAAGAGATGACACCCATGAAGATTACCCTTGAACGCGCTGCCTTGCTTAAAAGCCTTAGCCACGTCCAAAGCGTCGTGGAGCGGAAAAACACAATTCCTATTCTGGCCAATGTTATGATCCGCGCCAATGGCGATGAGGTTTCTTTTGTCGCCACGGATATGGAGATTGAGGTCAACGAGACGGCGGCGGCTGTTGTGGCCAAGTCTGGCGCGATCACTGCGCCTGCGCACACGCTGTATGAGATTGTGCGTAAACTGCCAGAAGGCGCTCAAGTTGAGATGAGCGCCGTCAGCGCGGGGCAGATTGTGTTGTCCTCTGGCCGCTCGCAATTCAAGCTGGGCTGTCTGCCGGTTGAGGATTTCCCCAAGATGCCCGACGGCGATCACAAGCACAAGTTTACGCTTTCGTCCGAGGATTTGCGCGGCCTGATTGATCGCACGCGCTTTGCCATTTCGGCTGAGGAAACGCGCTATTACCTGAACGGTATTTATCTGCATGCGACCAAGGCCGACAAGGTTGACGTGCTACGCGCCGTGGCGACTGATGGCCATCGCCTTGCGCGGGTAGAGATGCCCGCGCCGCAAGGGGCCAAAGGCCTTGCTGGTATTATCATTCCCCGCAAAACGGTGGGGGAGGTGCGCAAGATGCTGGACGAGGCGACAGGCCTGATTGAGATTGCCTTATCGGAATCCAAGGTGCGTTTCTCGTTTGATAACATCGTGATTACCTCGAAGCTCATTGATGGCACGTTTCCCGATTATGAGCGTGTTATTCCGCAGGGCAACGATAGGCTGTTGGATGCCAATGCGCGTTTGTTCGCGGCGGCGGTGGATCGCGTGGCGACCATCTCGTCTGAAAAATCGCGTGGCGTGAAGCTGGCGTTATCCGAAGGGTTGTTGATGGTCTCGGCCAGTGCGCCAGAAGCGGGCAGCGCCAGTGAAGAGCTGGAAGTTAGCTATGACGGCGCGTCGATGGAGATTGGTTTTAATGCGCGTTACTTGCTGGATATTCTGATGCAGATTGAAGGCGAAGGTGTGCGATTCCATCTGGCGGACTCGGCAGCCCCTGCCATTGTGCAGGACGTGGCTGATGCCAGCGCTTTGTATGTTTTGATGCCAATGAGAGTTTAGGAGGATTTAGCATTCAGGATTCAGCATTCAGGGAAGGATGATGGTGTGGCTTCCTCCTCTTATCGTCATCCCGCACGCAGCGATGCGTTAGCATCGCGAAGATGCAGGACCTAGTTGAAAGCTTTTCCCTTTTTTACAAAACCGTAGCATTGTCCCCAGTCCCCTGGATCCCGCATCACGCGTCTGGCGCTATCGCGCCATGCACTGCGCGGGATGACGATAAAAGGAGATGTGGTGGCTCAATTTTTCCATGACCCCTGAATCCTGACCCCTGAACCCTCTTATGTCCCTTTCCCTTTCCTCCCTTTCCCTAACCAACTTTCGCAATTACGGCGAGATGAGGTTAGAGCTTGCGCCTGCGCCGGTCGTGCTGACGGGCATGAACGGCAGCGGCAAGACGAATATCTTGGAGGCGATTAGTCTGCTCGTTCCCGGACGCGGCTTGTGCCGCGCTACGCCTTCCGAATGGCAAAATCATGATGAGGCTGCGCCATGGGCTGTGGCGGCGCAGGTGATGACGTCTGATGGCGAGGTGAGGATTGGCACAGGGCGCGATCCTGCCGCGCCCGACAATGGGCGGCGCGTTGTGCATGTTGATGGTCGCGCCGTGAAGGGGCAACAAGTTTTATCCGATCACGTCGCGATGGCATGGGTAACGCCTGATCTTGATCGCGTGCTGGCCGATGGCTCTGCGGCGCGGCGCAAATTGTTGGATCGTATGGTGTTCAACTTTGACCCCGCACATGCGGGGCGCGTTCACCGGTATGAAAAAGCGATGCGTGAGCGCTTGCGCCTGCTGCGCGATGGCGTGGCGGATGCAACGTGGCTGGCCGCGCTTGAGGACACGATGGCGCAAACGGGCGTTTCGATTGCGGCGGCGCGGCTGCATCTGCTGCGCCAACTGCAAAGCGCGATGACGCTGGCGCAAAGCGTCTTTCCGCAAGCGGCCATGACGTTGGTGGGGCTGGCCGAAGAATCCTTGGCCGATCAGCCCGCTTTGCTGGTGGAGGATAAGCTTCGCGCCGCGCTGGCACGCTCGCGGCAGGGTGATGCGCAAAGCGGAACCTGCGCTATCGGCGTTCATCGCAGCGATCTTTTGGTGATCCATCGCGCCCACAACTGTCCTGCCGAGCTATGCTCGACCGGAGAGCAAAAGGCTTTGCTGGTCGCCATCATGCTGGCGTTTGTTCGCACGCTGACTGTGGCGCGGGCAGGGCATCCGCCGCTGTTCTTGCTTGACGACATTACCGCGCATCTGGATGCCATGCGCCGCACCACGCTGTTTGATGAGATTCTTGCCCTGCGCGTTCAGGCGTGGCTGACGGGAACAGACACGGCTTTCTTTGAAACATTTTTGAATCATGCGCAGCATTTTCTCGTCGATCATGGCCGGATTAGGCAGGCCTAAAACGCTAAGAAAAAACCCAATAGAATCAACGAATCTTGTCAAAAATGGCCTCTGTGGTGCGATTCATGGCTACTAGGAGACGCTTTTCGAGTCTGTTTGAG
>DYNT01000072.1 GCA_020720905.1 Micavibrio aeruginosavorus | reverse complement strand
GAGGGTTGTTAGAGTGTGAATGAATTAAAGAGTAAAAACAAAAAATGCCAACACAGGAAAACACCATGATCATCAGCCCCGCTATTGAAAAGCTTATCGCCGAACACAACATGGCGCGTGACGAATACGCGGTTCTCCTGAAAGTGTTGGGGCGTGATCCGACCGAGGCCGAGTTCGGCGTTGTGGCCGCGATGTGGTCAGAGCATTGCTCATATAAATCCACGCGCGTGTGGCTGAAAACGCTGCCCACCACGGGGCCGCAGGTCATCATGGGCCCCGGCGAAAACGCGGGCGTCATTGACATTGGCGACGGGCAGGCGGCAGTATTCAAGATGGAGAGCCATAACCATCCGTCCTATATCGAGCCTTATCAGGGCGCGGCGACGGGCGTGGGCGGCATTTTGCGCGACGTGTTCACGATGGGCTCTCGCCCTATTGCGAACCTCAACGCTTTGCGTTTTGGCGCGGTGGATCATCCCAAGACGCGGGCTCTTGTCGCGGGCGTTGTGGCGGGCATTGGCGGCTATGGCAACTGCGTGGGTGTGCCCACCGTGGGCGGTGAGACGAATTTCCACGCCAGCTATAACGGCAACAACCTTGTGAACGCGATGACGGTTGGCCTCGCCGATGCGAAACGTATTTTCACGTCTGCTGCCGCTGGTATTGGCAACGCGGTGGTGTATGTTGGATCGAAAACGGGACGCGATGGCATCAAAGGCGCGACGATGGCATCGGGTGAGTTCAACGCAAACGCGGAAAGTCAGCGCCCCACGGTGCAGGTTGGCGATCCGTTCACCGAAAAGCTGCTGATCGAAGCGTGCCTTGAGCTGATGGCGACTGAAGCCGTGGTGGCGATTCAGGATATGGGCGCGGCGGGGCTTACGTCTTCCGCCGTTGAGATGGCGTCAAAGGGCGGCCTTGGGATTGAGCTTGATCTGGACAAGGTTCCGCTTCGCGAAGAGGGCATGAGTTCCTACGAAATCATGCTGTCAGAAAGCCAAGAGCGTATGCTTTTTGTCCTCAAACCCGGTCACGAAAAAGAGGCCGAGGACATTTTCAAAAAGTGGGAGCTGGATTACTCGATCATCGGCAAGCTGACGGACACGGGGCGCATCGTGTGTCTGCGTCACGGCAAAACGGAAGTGGACATCAAGGTTGATCCGCTCGTTGAGGAATCGCCTGTCTATAATCGCCCGTATGAGGCCACGCCCGCGCAAGCCATGTTGAGCGCAGCGGATTATCCGCTCCCTGCGGGGCAGGCGCCTCTTTCGGTATTGAAAACGATGATTGCGACGCCTGACCTTTGCTCGCGCCGCTGGATTTGGGAGCAGTACGATTGCCATGTTGGAACGAACACGGCGCAATCGTCCGGCGGCGATGCCGCCGTGGTGCGTGTCGAAGGAACCAAGAAGGGCCTTGCGCTATGCGTCGATTGCTCGCCGCGCTATTGCGCTGCCGATCCCGTTATGGGCGGCAAGCAAGCGGTGGCTGAGACGTATCGCAATATCTCCGCCGTGGGCGCGAAGCCTTTGGCCATTACCGACAACATGAACTTTGGCAACCCCGAAAAGCCGCGCATCATGGGGCAATTCGTCGGCGCATGTGAGGGGATGAAGGAGGCGTGCATCGCGCTTGATTATCCGATCGTGTCGGGCAATTGCTCTTTGTACAACGAAACGAATGGCCAGCCGATCTTGCCCGCGCCTGCCATCGGTGGTGTTGGCCTCATGCCCGATGTGGCCAAGATGATGACGGTGGCGTTTAAAGGCGAGGGCGAGTCCATTCTGCTTATTGGTGAGACGAAGGGACATGTTGGGCAGTCGCTTTATCTGCGCGAAATTTATGGCAAGGAAGAGGGCGCGCCGCCGCCCGTAAACCTGACGGCAGAGCGCCGCCATGGTAAGTTTGTCCGTCAGCTAATTGAGGATGGCGAGATAACGGCTTGCCATCACGTATCGGATGGCGGCCTTTTGATCGCGCTGGCTGAAATGGCTTTGGCGGGGGATATTGGGTTTAAGAGTGACGCGTCCGCCACCGATGCTGGCTTCTGGTTTGGCGAGGATCAGGCGCGTTACGTCGTGACGACCCATGATCCCGATGCTTTGTTGGTCAAGGCGGAAGAGGCGGGCGTGCCCTGTATGCTCCTTGGGTTGACAGGTGGCGATAAAGTTGTTCTGGGCGGCGAGGCCGTTGACCTTGCGTGGCTGCGCGACCTGCACGAAAGCTTCCTGCCCGACTATATGGAAGGGTAAGAGGTTAGAGTTCAGAGAGCAGGATTCAGAGTTCAGGGATTAGTGCTTCTTCACCGCCCCCCTTGCGGGGGAGGAAGCAAAATCTTAGGCTTGCTGCTTAGCAAGTCTTAGATTTTGCAGGTGGGGGGTCATAGTGGATGAAATGGGCTTCGCCCCCCCACCTATGAAAACTAAGGCTTATGCCTCCGCTAACGCTTCGGCATAAACCTAAGTTTTCATTTCCTCCCCCGCAAGGGGGGCGGTAAGTTGGTTTGCAGTAAGGAGAGTGTTATGACCGATACGGAAAAGGACAGTGCTGAGAAATTGGGTTTGGATTTTCTCGATGAAACGGATTATTTAAATTCAATTTCTGGTGTGCACGAATCCATTCTTGCTGCGAAAAAAGAACCTTTTAGCGAAGCATCAACGAAGGCTGGTTGGTAAACGATGATGCAAGCCGATGAAATCATCCGACTGATTGCCGAGGCTCTGCCCGATGCGCGGGTGGAGGTGGAGGATTTGCGCGGGGATGGCGATCATTATGCCGTGACGGTGCAAAGCGCGGCTTTTCAGAATATGTCGTTGGCCGATCAGCATCGCATGATCTTCACGGCGCTTCAGGGACGCGTCGGCGGCTTGCTGAAAGAAATGACCCTCACGACCATCATTGACGAGAGGGCGAAGGGATGAGCCAGCCGCCTGATGAAAGAATGCAGCGGCTTATTGATCCGTCTGTTCTTGACCGTATTCAAGCCGAGGTGGACTCTGATCTTGTCGTTCTTTTTATGAACGGAACGCCCGTGTTTCCTTTATGTGGGCCGTCGGCGCAGGCCGCGCAGATTTTAAGCCTTTTAGGTGTTCGCTATAAAGCCATTGATGTGACGGTGGATCCCAGCGTGCGCCTTGCGATTAAGGATTTTAGTCATTGGCCAACGCTGCCCCAATTGTATGTCAAAGGTCAGTTTATCGGCGGCAATGATGTTATGCGTCAGATGTTGACCAATGGTGAGCTACAGGCTCTTTTTGCCCATCATGCAATCCCGATGGCCGATTGAACAAAAGCTCTTTCGATCAACCTTATTGGAAATTACAGGACACCTGCCCATTCCCATTGTATTGCACGATAATGGCACCGATGGAGGGGCTCTTTTTATTAGGTTCGCATTTTGCCTCTAGGCCTGAAAGAAGAATGGAGTATTTATCGCCTGAACGGGTGATAATGCCTGCGTTGGGGGGAAGTTCTTTTGGCGGAATGCAAAAGGCGCGTGCCTTGAAAGAAGCTTGCTGAAAATTGCCGTTATATTTCAGAATTTTTCTTTGTCCTGAAAAAATTTGTCCCATGTAAGGAGCTTTGTCATCGGTTGTTTTCAGCGTGGCATCAATCCTGATTTGGCAATTTTGAGGAATAGTTTTGGCAGTATAGCCAAGAGACCTTTCTAGCAAACGAACGTCTTTCTCCCCCCACAGATAGGTTGGAATAACTTCTATCAGCATAGATGCTTGATAAGCGCTGTCATCAAGGGACGCCGTTTTTATTTCATCAAGAAAAACAGGTGGTACAACGACTTTTTTCTTTTGCGATTCGATCTCTTGTCTTACCTTCTCGGCGAACAGCTCCATCCTTGATGCTGTGTGCGATTGTTGAGAAGATGTCTTGTTAAGTATTGCCTGAGCGGCGGCTTGCTCTTCTGTCAAGGTTGTCGGCGCGATAGTGCCACCAGGAGAAAGGGCTATAGGCTCGTTTGACAGGATAGAACTGTGCGAAGCCTTAATGAGGGCTTTTCTTTGTTCAGGGGTTAATTGCTGGATAACGGCGGCCATTTCTCTAGGATCGTTGGGATTTCTGAATTTGATGCTCATTCTATCCAACAGAACCAGTTGTTCTTTTGTTAGAGGGGATTGATTGGATAAATCTGTTTGCGATTCGCTTGGTGCAGTTGGCAACGGCGTTGGGGTAGGGGCCGTCGGTCGAAGACCAAGATTGATAGAAGGGGAGTCACTGTTATTGTCATCGGGAAGAAGAACTGAGCTGCTCATAACGGGGTGCGCGGTGAGGATAAGAAAGAAGGATAAGGCAAAAGCGAAAAAACGCATGGACGTCTCCTTAGAAAAAAGATAGAAAATCATAGCCTGCTTTTTAAGAAAATTCAATGCATACCCCTCGTGAAGTTGAAAATGATCCTTTGGCGATCCAAAATCGGGCGAAGTTTACAAAAGCGTTATAAATCAAGTGGTTAGTTGCTGCCCGAAATCGAGTCAGTTTCGTTCTATTTCAAGGGGTTACGGCATTAACTTTGAGCTGAAGGAGGCCGAGAGGCACAATCCTACGCTCTTGGGGCTGAGAATCGATGTTTTTTTGCTAAGGCATTGATAAAGAACAAATCTGCTTCCCCTCTTTTAGGGACGGAAAAAGGGGCAAAAAAAGGGGCAAAAAAGGGGGGGGGATCGCCCCCCTTTTATATCGTTATACCCTCTTTTAAGTTCGTCAACATTGGGTTTTAATAAGTTTCTTAAGCCGCCCAACCCTTAACTCACGTTTTTGCCCCATGTCCCGTCTTTCCAGCGCCGAGCATATGAGTCTGACCGACAAGTTCCGATTAATCAATTGGGGGCTTGTGGCGATTATCGCCCTTATAGGATTGGCAGGCGTTACCCTGCTCTATTCTGCGGGAGGGCGAAGCTGGGAGCCTTGGGCAGGCCCCCAAGCCATCCGTTTTGCCTTAGGCTTTTGTTTGATGCTTTGCTTGGCGCTGGTCGATATTCGGTTTTGGCTACGCGCCGCGTATCCCCTTTTCGGCTTTATGTTCTTTTTGCTGATCGTCGTCGAAATCATGGGGCATGTCGGCATGGGGGCGCAACGCTGGATCAACCTTGGGTTCTTTGTCTTGCAACCCTCTGAGTTGATGAAAATCACCCTTGTTCTGGTTTTAGCCAAGTATTTTCACTCGCTAGAGCTTGACGAGATTGGACGCCCCGCCATGCTCATCCCGCCCCTGCTTATGGTTCTGGCGCCTGTTGGCCTTGTTCTTTTACAACCCAACCTTGGCACGGCCATGCTGCTAACGCTGGCTAGCGGCGCACTCTTTTTCGTCGCAGGCGTAAGATGGTGGAAGTTCCTGATTGTCATCGCGTTAACAGGTCTTATTTTGCCCTATGCTTGGCACCACCTGCACGATTACCAAAAAGACCGTCTTCTCACCTTTATCCATCCCGATAATGATCCGCTAGGCACAGGCTATAACATCATCCAGTCCAAAATTGCACTAGGCTCTGGCGGCCTGTTTGGCAAAGGTTTCGGCATGGGCAGTCAAAGCCAACTGCAATTTCTTCCCGAAAAGCATACCGATTTCATTTTCGTCGTGCTGGCCGAAGAATTCGGCATGATCGGCGCTATGATCCTCTTGGCTCTTTATTTCTTGCTGTTGGTTTATGGTGTGATGATTGCGCTGACTAGCCGCAGCCAATTTGCTCGCTTGACCGCCTTTGGCCTTACGACAACATTCTTCCTCTATGTTTTTGTCAATGTTGCGATGGTCACAGGCCTTATCCCTGTGGTTGGCATACCCTTGCCGCTTGTTTCCTATGGCGGAACGGCGATGATGACCTTGCTGATCGGATGCGGCGTTCTTTTGAGCATTTCTGTTCATCGAGACATCCGAATCTCACGAACAGGAATCACTGAACTTTAAAAAAAGAGGGGGGGCTACCTAAAAAAGGCAAGTTCTTACCCATAATAGGTATTTATGCTTCATTTTCATTGCGTTAGCGGAAAAAAAGAGTGATGAAAGTTTTTTCACTTTCCTTTTTTTAGGGTATTCTATTCCCAAGAGCGTTGTTGATCACAGCATCAATAACCAAACATAAAAAGGAATATAGCGTGCTTGTAGAATTATCACCCAATGCTTACCTCGTCCTCTGCGGCCTTGTTCGCGATGCGCTAGAGGTTGATAGCGATGCCAACGGCCTTTTAGAAAATGTAGCCGAGGAATTGATGGGCGTCATGGCGGGAGGAATGATTTCCTCTGAACTTGCAGAAAACCCTCACCAACTTGAAGCCCTGCGGCGTGGCGGCTTTTTAAAAAGGTAAGGTTCTAAAAGAAACACTTGACAGGAAATATCCCTTTCTTTAGGAATTATAGCTATGATGAAAAAATCAGAAAAAGAACCACCCCACTGGATTGAAAATCTGAAGGCTCTTATGGTCGCCAGAAATCTCAACCCTCGGCGTCTGTCGATCCGCTCTGGCCTTAATGCAACGGCTGTGCGCGACATGCTGGATGGTCGTGCCCGCTATCCGCGTTATGACACCATCGAGGCGTTGGCGCGCTCGTTGGAAGTCACGCCCGCGCAGTTAATGGGGGGAAGTCCGCTTGCCGATGGCTCGGCTGGTGGCGATCCCATGGCGCAAGAAGATTTAAACTTGCTGACGGAAATCATTGCGCGTCTGCAAGAAACAGCAGAAGAGCAGAAACAGCCCCTCAAGCCTCGTGATTTTGCGGCCATGGCCACAACGATT
>DYNT01000219.1 GCA_020720905.1 Micavibrio aeruginosavorus | reverse complement strand
ACCATGAAAAAAATATTCAAGATGCTTTTATTGCTTGCCCTGCTTGCCTTTGGCGTGTTGTTTGGCGTCATTGGCTGGCAATTCGCAGGCGCAAAGCAAGCGACCGCGATCCCATCCATGACCG
The DNA here is from genome assembly GCA_020720905.1 of Micavibrio aeruginosavorus. GTDB lineage: Bacteria > Pseudomonadota > Alphaproteobacteria > UBA9219 > UBA9219 > UBA8914. The sequence continues at coordinate 1,167 of DYNT01000219.1, read as the reverse complement.
CGCCGCCCTCACCCACTGCCGCTAATACGCCTGGCACTTGCAAAGTGAATACAGGCATTGACGGCGGCACGGTTAATCTTAGAGAGTGCCAGGGCGCGGCGTGCGGGCGCGTCCTGGACATTCTGACCGAAGGCGCAAGCCTGACTATTGTTTCAACTGGCGAATCCACAGGATACGCTTCGCTATATGTGAACGTCACAACAGAAGGCGGCGTTACTGGCTGGCTGAATAAAAAATATTGCAACAGTCATATAGGAGAAAAAAATCATGAGTGACACAAATAAAGTTAATCGTTTGCTTGACCTGGTAAAGCGCCCCCAGCAAGCGAAGCGCAAGCCTTCCAATTTTGCGCTTTATTGGGCGTGGATTTTCTACAATTCAGTTGCCTTGCTATTTGACACGATAGCGGCGGCGACGGTGTACGGGCTTGTAAATAATTTTCTGTACGCCGCTCTCACCTTTGCGGCTGGCTTTCTGCCTTTGCTGATGCACGAATTTTTATTCACCCGCGCCTATGCAAGCGGGATGCAAAAAGTCCTGGCAGTTATCGGCGCGGGCTTGTCAGTGATCACGATCCTGAGCGTGGGAGTGCTTGCGGGCGTGGTGAACGTTTTGGGATTTACAGCCCTGAGCGCAAAGACGCTGGAAATCGTTTTGATCGTGACGCTGGTACTTGTCTCAGGCGCGCATGGATTGATAGCGGCGATCTATTTTTATGTTGATGACGGTATCAAGTCCAAACAAGTCCGCGCTGAAAGTGTGGCATACCATGAGCGGCGCATCGAAGACATAAACCGCGCCAAAGAAATCCTGGCATTGGCGGAGCAAGGAGCGAAGGATGAGGACGAGATAGCGTCCCAGTATGGCGGCATGGAAATCTTGAATGAGATTCTTGGTCAATTGCGCGGAGAGGCAATCAGCGCCGCGCCTGGTGTTGAGACACAAGCCGCCCCCGCCCAGTCGCAAGCAATCAAGCCGATTGCAACGAATGCAATCCCTCACCTACTGACAAACGAAAGCGAGGCGGCAGAATTGCAACCCGTCCCTTTGCCACAGGGATTCGGCGGGAACGGACATCACCCAAACGAGATAAAGTAAGGCGTGTGTATGTGTGGACTTGCCAATATTGCGGCGTGGATTTTGAGACTAAAAACCTACAGCAAAGAT
>DYNT01000218.1 GCA_020720905.1 Micavibrio aeruginosavorus | reverse complement strand
CGGCTAATCTGAACCGCGACGATTTGGGCCGTCCAAAAACCGCCATCATGGGCGGGGAAACCCGTTTGCGGATTTCCTCGCAAAGCCTCAAGCGCGCCTGGCGGACATCGGAAGTTTTCGAGAACGCGCTCAAGGGCCACACCGGCAAACGCACCAAGCTGATGGGCGTGGAAGTTTACAAGGCGCTCCGCGATAAGGGCGTGAAGGACAAAACCGCGCAAGAGTGGGCGGCTAAAATCGCCGCCGTGTTCGGCAAGCTGGAAGGCAAAGCGACGGAAGCCGACAGCGAAAACGAGCAGGCGGAAATTGTGCTGGACACTGGCGCGAAAGTTTCCAAGGCGCTGGCGAAATCGTTGTCTATCAAGCAACTGGCGCATATCAGCCCGGAAGAGCGCGCAGCCATAGACGCGCTGGTGGAAACCCTGGCCGCGCGCAACAGCGGGCCGAACGATGACGAACTCAACCTGTTGCGGCAAAAGCACACTGCCGCCGATATTGCGTTGTTCGGGCGAATGCTGGCCGATGCACCGCGTTTTAATATGGAAGCTGCCGCGCAAGTCGCCCATGCCATCAGTGTGCATAAGGTCGTGGTAGAAGACGATTTCTTCACGGCGGTGGATGATTTGAACACGCGGGAAGAAGACGTGGGCGCGGGCCACATGGGCGAAACCGAATTCGCTGCCGGGTTATTTTATCAATACATTTGCATTGACAAGGCGTTATTGATGGAAAATCTCGATGATGCCGAGTTAGTCAAGAAAACTTTGGCCGCTTTTACCGAAGCAGCGGCAACGGTTGCCCCAACAGGGAAACAGAATTCGTTTGCTTCCCGCGCCCGCGCCTCTTTTATTTTGGCGGAAAAAGGCAATCAGCAGCCGCGTTCGTTATCTGTCGCTTTTATAAAGCCGGTAACAGGTTATGATGGGGGCATGTTGGAAAATGCGATTAGCGCGTTAAATAAAACCCGCGAAAACATGAATAAAGTCTATGGCCCTTGCGCAGATTTTCAGGTGAGCATCAATGTGCTGGCCGGCGAAGGCAGCTTGAAAGATTTGATCGCGTTTGTGGCGGGGTAAAGCGATGCCTGACTTTCTGGTATTCAAACTCTACGGCCCGTTGGCCGCCTGGGGCGACATCGCGGTGGGCGAAGTCCGCCCCAGCACACCGCAGCCGTCTAAGTCCGCTGTGTTGGGCCTGATTGCGGCGGCACTGGGGATACGCCGGCACGAGGACGAAAAACATCGGGCGCTGGCCGGCGCGTATGGTTTCGCGGCGCGGGTGGACGCGCCGGGC
>DYNT01000217.1 GCA_020720905.1 Micavibrio aeruginosavorus | reverse complement strand
TCCCAGGAGCGGACTCCTTACCCGCCACAAGGAGTCCGCCCCTAGGGGCGGAGGTTAAAAAAACACACCCGCTCCCAGGAGCGGACTCCTTATAAATCGTCAGAGTTTTTTCATGGTTCACCTAATATCCCTCGGATAGGTTCCATTTTCTTTTTGTCCTTTTCTTTACCTGAAGTCCACTTCCCTGTTTTTTCATAAAACTCTTTCAATTCCAGCGCAATGTCCCGCGCCTCGTCCGGCGCATGATCGACTTTCTCTTGTAGCGTTTTGATCCAGGTTCCGGCAGCCTCCGTGGCCGTTTGCTGCTCCTTCGCGGATAAAGATGAAAAAGCCAATGCTTTACGCACATCTATCCGCAACTGACTAAGCCCAGCATTTTTGGCGCGTTCTTGATACTCCTTATCCTCCCCAAACCTCCCATACCCCGCCGCCGTCTTACCGCCGATTCCCCAATCCTGCAAAGCCTGCGCAAGCAGCTTGCAGGCATGTTCCGCCCACGCCTTTTCCCCACACTCCACCGCGAACAAAAACGAACCCTGCGCCGCGATTTGCGGCGCGGGAATGGGCGAATCAAAATCCGTGGCTTCGTCCTGCTTACCGCCGTAATACTCCTGATGATGCACAGTGACAACCTCCGCCACCAGCGGCGTTTTCGCCGAATCCGGCATCCACCACGCATCATGAAAAATCACCGCGCCGCTTTCTGCGCCGTCATCGCCGCCGGTGCCAAATAATAAATCAAGGTGTTCATCCGCGACGCCCGCTTTTTTCGCATACGCATGAACCAGCCCCTTCACCGCCGACCCCGGAATCACCGGCACACCATACGACCGCGACAAAGTAATCGCAGTTTCCAGCACCGACGCCCCGCCCATGCCGATGAACAAGCGGTTTTCCAACTTGCCACACCACGCAGCAATAGTGTTGGGATTTTTGGCGATGATGTCTTGCCAGCGGGCAAGGGCTTTGCCGTAAATCTCAGGAACGGGAATCTTTGCGGCTTGTTTAATGTGTTCCTGCTTCAAGCTCGGCTGGTCATCATCCAGAAGTTTTAACCCACGCGACAGCCATAAACCGGCATGAGAAAAAACGGCAGTTTGTTGTGTAAGCAAATCGTCAACTGCTTTGCGGCGCATCGAGATAGCTGTCATTTGTCCCCCCTCCCTTCCGCGTAGCGTTTGAACCATTCTGCCAACTGCAAGGCGTGTTGGGTCAAGCGACGATATTGCATCAAATCGGCTTTGCGGGTTTCGTCCTGCAAAACTTTCACATCGTCTTGTGAAATCAACTTGAAATGATGA
>DYNT01000071.1 GCA_020720905.1 Micavibrio aeruginosavorus | reverse complement strand
AATAGGCGATCAACAACTTCGGTTTGAAGCATAAGCGTCAGGCTTTGAAATTGATCCAGAACAGGCAGCCATGACAGCAACAGCGTCGTCCCGACGTTATAAGGAAGGTTGGCAATGATGGCGCGAGGCGCAACGGCAAGGGCGATCAGATCGGCGGCAAGGGCATCGCCTTCAAGAAGGGTGAAACGATCTTTGTACGCGTCAACCAAAGGTGCCAGAGCGAGAACACAGCGAGGGTCTTTTTCAATCGCCGTCAAGTGAGCGGCAGGACTGGCCAAAATGGCGCGGGTCAGCCCCCCCGGCCCTGTGCCGATTTCGATGACGTGAACGCCCTCCAAAGCGCCCGCCTCCTTCACAATTCGCCCCGTCAGATTAAGATCAAGCAGAAAGTGCTGCCCCAACCCCTTGCGCGCCGCAAGGCCGTGAAGCGCAATCACCTCACGCAACGGGGGCAGAAAGGGAGCGGAGGAGGTCAAAGACGCGCCCTTATTTCAAACGAACATCGATAAAGGCATTTTTACGCAAATCGCGCATCTGCCGCCTTGCCAGAAGATCCATTTTTTCGCTGCCGATGGCAGCGCGAAGGGTCTCTTTATTCACGGTTTCTTTTGGCATCGTGCGGCCACAAACAAAAACCATGAGAGCGCCCCGATCCGTTGCCATCGCTTCTCTGCTTTGCCCCTCTGCCAGGGGGGCTACCTTGTTCGCAAGCCATGGCGGCGCATCAGCCAACTTAACCTCACCCAAATCTTGCCAACGCCATAAAGGAAAACTGGAGGCCAGAGTCCCTTTCAAAGACGCGCAGTCCGACACCGTTCGACGAAGGATAGCAGCCTCACGCAACAGCGTTTCTTTTTCCGTTGTAGGCGTGAAGGGACGGAAAATCTGTTCAAGCCTAACCGTCATTTCCTTCATAGCGCCCAAAGCCACGACACGTTTGTCGCGAATGCCCAAAATATGATAGCCATCGGCGGTGCGAAGGGGGCCCGCTACATCGCCTTTTTGAAGCGTTTCAAGCGCCTTATCAATCTCTGGCGCTAATTGCCCTATTTGGATCCAGCCAATGTCGCCGCCTGTGGAAGCGCCCAGACCTTGCGAAAACTGCCGCGCCGCCGCACCAAAAACGGCTCCGCCCTTAATTTGCTCTACTAACTTTTCGGCCAACGCCTGAACCTCTGGCTCATCCTCTGGCTTATCAACGCCCAAAAAGATTTCACTGACAAGGTATTCCTGTTTGCCTGCGCTGGCTCTCATGCGCTGAAGCTCGGCATTGATCTCATCCTCGCCAATATCAATGCGAGGGCGGATTTCTCGCATCACAACCCTGTTCCATGTCAGGGCGGCTCTAATCTGCGCCTTCATCGTTGCAAGCGAAACGTGATGGTGGCGCAAAAAGGCCGCCATATCGCCACCAGGAATCTGATTATCGGCAGCGATCTGGTTCATGGCCGTTTGGATATCAGCATCAGAAATCGTGATTTCAAGGCGCTTGCCTTCTTGCATCTGCAACTGTTCATCAATCAAGGTGCGCAGCGTTTGAGGCAGAAGCTTTTTTTGAATCTCTGGCGAATCCGGCATGCCCGCCGAGAGAATGGCAAGAGCAAGGCGAGAGCGCAAATCGACTGAAGAAACGATGGAATCATTCACAACGGCAACGATGCCGTTGTCCAATAAGGCTGGCGCTGGCGATGACGTTTCAGAAAAGGGACTAAGGCTTTGCCGCCTTTGCTGCTCCATCATGGACGGTAAAGCGTTCGCACGCTGAGCCTGTGCCGCAGAAGGCAAAAGAAAGCCAAAGGTCAAGACAAAGGCAAGAAGGGGCGTTTTTTTCATGCGAGGCAAAGCCTTTTGTTTTTTGACAAAGAGAGAGAGAACGGGCACAGGGTTTCTTGAATGTTAGCCATCTTCCAAATAAAGTAAAGTCGCCTGCCCACTGATAAGCGCCATAAGTGGGACAGCCCATGCCGCCAAAAGGACAGGGAGCGTCTGGTTCGAGCCTAAAGCGGTTACCACGTTATTCAGGGCAAAAATGAGGCTGCCTGTAAAGATTCCCGCCATCATGGCGTTAAGGAGGCCCCCGCGACGATTAAGGCGCAAAGAAAACGCGGCCGCAAAGAAAACCATGGCACACAGCATAGGCGGCTGCGCCAAAAGGGTTTGCAACCTCAATTCGTGACGCACAGGCGGCAGGCCAACGCTTCGCAGGGCGCGAATAAAGCGCGGCAAGCGCCACAAAGAAATTGTGTTCGGCGGCGCCATGCTTTCTTGGATTTTATCCATGGTTAACGTCGTGGGAAGCGTAAAGGCCTCCTCATAAACGGGCATTTGCCCATTCCAATTAAACCACGCCTTTGAAATGACCCATTCTTTGTTTTGCAAAACAGCTTGCGGCGCATCAAGACGCCCTAGATATACGTTGTTTTTGTCATAGATAAAAACGATAAGCGGACGCAACGTCAAAGGCGTTGGCGTCACTTGATCGGCGTGAAGAAGATAGTGCTTGTCCGCATCCTCTTGCCGCAACCATAAGCCCGCCCCCGTCAGCTCTAAAGACGGGACTTGCCGGAAATAACGCGCATCTAGCTCTTGATAGCGCGTGGTCATCGACGCCCCAACAGGATTCATCAACGTCACCTGAAAAATGCCGAAGAAAAGAGTCAAAAGAAAAGCAGGGGCAAGAAATTGCCATGCCGACACGCCCGCCGCCCGCGCCACGATCAATTCTTGGCTGCGAGTCAAACGCCAAAAGGTAAAAAGACTGGCGAAAAGAACGACAAAGGGAAGGATTTTTTCAATGGTATCGGGCAACTTATACGCGCCCATACGAAGAACCAGCCCCAAGGAAGCATGCTCCAAATCGGCGGAGCGGCGCAACAGTTCGGCCACCTCAAAAAGATAGATGATGCCCGTGAGCCCCAGAAAAAAACACGCAAACCAAAGGAGGTACTGCCCCCCTAAATAACGAAAAAGCGTCCAGCCCTTCATGCGCCCCCCTTACGTTTTTTAAACGAGAAGGACGGCAAAAAAGGCTGCCGAAGAAGAAAGAGGCAAAGCAGAAGTGGCATAAAAATAAGGCCATACAGAAGCACAGCCATCCATGGAAGCTTATTGATTTGCGCCACCAGACCAATCATCGCCGCCTGAACAACGACAATGCTCGTCGCCGCCACAAAGACGCGCTTGGTCATCCCGCGCCGATTAAAGTCACCGATCAACACAACGGTCACCCCCATAAGGGCAAACGTCAGCGCCAGAAAAGGCCCCGCAAGGCGTTGATGAATCTCTGCCAAAACCTTACCTCTTGCGCTTGATGAGCCTAAATCGGCCTGCGCTTTAAAAAGCTGCCCCATGGAAAGCTCTCGCGGCGCAGGCTGGCGCGTGTCCTTGTCACTTTTTAACAGATGGAGATCCAGCACATAACGATCAAAATCCAACTGTTGCAAGCGGCCAGAGGCAACATCCCCCTCCTGCCGACGCCCCTCAAAAACAACCACTTGGGGGCGGCCTTCCTCAACGGAAAAAAGGCCGTTCTTCGCCATGATGGTCACGGGACGAGCCGGAATTCTAACATCGTGGACAAGAATATCCTCAAGACCCCCGTTGCCAGTGCGGCGGCGGGCATAAAACGTCAACCCCTCGGCCAAATCATTAAACGCACCCGGCCTGATCATCACCGCCGAATACGCATCGCGCACCTGATACTGGAGAGAGACAAGAGCCCTATTGGCGGCAGGCGTAAGCCATAAGGTCAAAAGGATCCCCATCACAAGGGTCAAGGCCGCCACGGCCATAGCGGGAACGGCAAGACGCAAAGGACTAATCCCCGCTGCGCGCATCACGACGATTTCGCTATCAACCGCATTTTTGTGATAGATAAAAAGAACGGCGATCCCAAGACTAAGAGGCAAAATAAGGGGCAAAAAGGTGGGCAGCATAAGCCCCATCAACTGAAAGAAAACAGCCATAGAGCTGGCGTTATCGATGACAAAAGACAGCATCCGAAAAGATTGTGTAAAAAGAACGACAACGCTCACGGCGACTCCCGAAAAAAGGAAGGCCGTTAGAATTTGGCGAAACAGATAAAGGTTGATCCGGTGGATCAAGCGAACGTCCTTTCGGGCAAGCATCAAGTGGACGAACTATACCCCCCTTTGATCCTGTTCGCATCCGTTTTTATTATGATTTTTGGGCTACAAGCACAGGCTTTGGCTTTGGCTCTGGCTCTGGGCTTAGGACTTGCGCGTTATTTTGGGATGCGGTGTCTTTTTCCAATAAATTCTGGAATTCCTGTTTAATCTTCGTCTGTCCTTGTTTAAACTGAGTCAACGTCTTGCCTTCTAAAGTACGCCCTGTTGGCATGCTAACGCTCAGCGGGTTAACCTGCTTGCGGTCAACAATAACTTCATAATGAAGATGCGGCCCTGTCGAACGTCCCGATGTGCCAACAAACCCAATCACATCGCCTTGCTGGACACGTGCCCCCGCATAAACACCTTTGGCAAAACGGCTTAAATGGGCATAAGCCGTTTGCGTGCGCCCGTTATGGCGCAGGCGAATATAGCGCCCATAAGCACCGTTAAATCTGGCTTCTTCAACAACGCCAGTGCCTGACGCATAGATGGGTGTCCCCGTTGGCGCGCCAAAATCAACGCCTTTATGCATTTTTGAATAGCCCAAAAGCGGATGAATGCGCATCCCAAAACCAGAGGTAACGCGAGCGCCTTCAACAGGCGTGCGCAAAAGGGAGCGCTTAACGCTTTGTCCCAGTTCATTAAAATAATCAACCGCACCATCGCCAAAGGTCACGCGATAAAGAGGCCTCACCTTATCCCTGATGATCAGTGCCGCATAAATAATCACACCTTGCCCAACAGGCGTGCCATCTTTGGCCGTCGGTTGGTCATACAGAACCTCAAACTTATCGCCCGCATGCAAATCGCGCTGGAAGTCAATTTCATGCGAATAAGCGCGGATCAGCGCGGCCATAATCGCACGGGGAACCCCCTCGCGCTCGCCCGCGCCATAAAGAGAGCCTCTAATTTCGCCTCTCGCGGCAATGCGCTGACGCTCAAGCGGCGTGTTTTTCATCTGCGCGATGAAAGAACCATCAGGCTGACGTGTGATAGAAATCTCTTTTGTCGGTTCGGGAGAAAAAGCCAACCCAGTCAGCGTCCTGTTTTCACCAAGGCGGGTGATAGAAAGCGCCACTTCCTGTCCGGCTTTCAGTTTGCGATGGTCATAGACCTTTCCCAAGGCAGCGGCAGCCGCCAAAGCATCATCGCTTGGAAGAGCAGCATCCAGCAACATGCGGGAAAAGGTTCGTCCATTCCCCATTTCAACAATGCGCGTGCTGTTTTCCGGTGTCTGCGCAAGGGCGGCAGCGGCAAGCTCCTGAACGTCGCTGGCCGTTTCAGCAACCGCTTGAAGCGGAGCCGAGTCAGCCATCCCTGCAACAACAGGCGCAGCCGCACGCACCAACGCGCCAGCGGAGACAGCAAGACTTGGCCAATAGTGATGACCTGTCACGCCGACACAAAGAATTATTAGACCCGTTAGTAAAAGAGACGCTGTTCTGCGTACTTGTAAAGTATTCGCGTGAACAGAACCAAGACGAATGTAAACCAAGCGCATTTTTCCGCAGTTGTTAAAACAAAGAGTGCGTAGCAAGGGGAGAAGGATGCTTCCAAGAGACTTCTGCTGTCAATCAAAGATTTGCAAAAGATTTGCAAAAGAACACTTATCTTAAACTGATTTATTAAAAAAAGATCAGGGAATATTTCTTTTCTTATTGATTCTTCGTTTGTTTTCAGGAAAAGGGCGGATTTTCTCACCGCTAAAGATTGCGCACTATAATTGCGATAAGGCTTGGCATTAAGACATTATATTACGATGTAAGGGCTAACCGCTCGATAGAGGCTGGCAGAAAGGCCGCCGTTACCCACCAATCAGGGTGTTCTTGATGAAGCGCCGCAGCGGCCTGTTTAGCCGCCCCCCTGTCTTCAAACAAGCCAAAGCATGTCGCGCCGCTACCCGACATCCGCGCTAAAAGACAAGATGGCTGCGCCTGAAGCGCCGCTAAAACATCGTTGATGGCAGGACATAAGGAGCACGCAGCCTCGGTCAAGGCATTGGTGCGCTCTGCCAAAGCAGACGCTAGTGCGGCAGGCGTTGAGGGAGGCGAGGCCAAAGGATTGGCGAGAGTGAAGCCTCCCTGCCTTGCCTTAAAGACAGCGGGCGTAGGCACAGCCCTGTTCGGATTGACCAGCACCGCATGCGTTAAGGGCAAGGCTTGTGCTGGCGTTATAATGTCCCCAATGCCTTGAAAATAACAGCTTTGCGCGGCAAGGCAGCACGGCACATCTTGGCCAAGACTGGCCGCAATCTCATGAAGGAGAGGCGCATCGGGCGGCATACGCCAGTGCGCGGCCAGAAGGCGCAACGCCGCCGCCGCATCCGTTGACCCGCCGCCAATACCTGAGGCAACAGGAAGATTTTTGGTCAACGTCAGGCGAAGGTTCAACGGCTTACCTAAGGTTTTGGCAAGAATCCTTGCGGCGCGAACGGCCAAATTGTTTTCGCTATCTTCGTGCGCAAGGAGGGCGGCCATGGGGCCCTTCATCTCAAAGGAAAAAGAGGCAGCAGGCTCAAGGCGCAGGAAATCCCCGACATTGGTGAAGGCCACCAGCGAATCAAGGAAGTGATAACCATCCTCGCGCTGCCCCGTGACATGCAGGTAAAGGTTGATTTTGGCAGGGGCAAGCGTTTCAAGCATCGGTTCATCGCGGGGTTGTCAAAGGAATGCCGTGCGATGTTACCGTTAAAAGCAGCCGCAAGAAAAGCGATTTTCTTTAAGGACTCGGCTTGTTATGGTTTTGGTTATGGGGTGTGTGCTTTTGCTCTG
>DYNT01000070.1 GCA_020720905.1 Micavibrio aeruginosavorus | reverse complement strand
TTTGATGAATATTCTTGTGAACCTTGAAGCCGTCGACGCGCTGGCCTGTATCGTGAACCGCGCGGCGGCCGAAAAGCGCGGGCGCATGCTGTGCGAGCGGCTCAAAGGGTTGATCCCCAAACAGCTCTTTAAAATTGCCATTCAGGCCGCGATCGGTGGGCGCGTGATTGCGCGTGAGACGATTTCGGCCATGCGGAAAGACGTGACGGCGAAATGCTATGGCGGCGACATTAGCCGTAAGCGCAAGTTGCTTGACAAGCAAAAAGAAGGCAAAAAACGCATGCGCCAGTTCGGCAATGTTGAGATTCCGCAATCAGCCTTTATTGCCGCACTTAAGATGGATGATCGTTAAGTCACCCACTCTTTTGACTCGGTGTTTTGAAAGACTATCCAGTTCTGCCTCCCTGTTTGGAAGAGGATGGAGCCGATGAGACCCGTGGCCTCCAGCGTTTTGACGGTTGTTTCGCGAAGCTCGCGTGTCAACATCTCTGGCAAAGGCGCTTCGCTGCGGATCACCAAATCCAGTTTCTTGTGTTGCGAAAGTCCATCCAGTTGCAGTGAGCCAAGGTTCGACATGGTCATCGTGATCACAAAGCGCGTGCGCTTGTCTTGCACTGCTGCGCCGTTGTCGTTTTTTTCGTGTTGCGCATCATGATGGATATAAAGGCGTAGCATTTCAAAGGCTGTCCCGTAATGCAAGGGAAGGGGATAGGCGCGCCATTCACCCACTTGCGCATCGCGCACTGTTGCAAGGGTTGGCTCCTCCAAGGCGTTCATCACATCTCTTGTCGTTTGTTTCTTGCCTGCTTTTTCCATCTTGACGATGAGCGGCTCCCCTAGCCATTCATCGATCTTTCCGCTTTGTAGAATCGAGAGAAAAAACAGCGCTGTGCCCGCCAAGTGGTGCGTGGGGCTGGGCAGGCGCGTTTGGATAAAGTGCGCCGCAGCGGGCAGGTCGGTTTGAACAAGCGCTGAGACAAACGAGCGCATCGGCGCAAAATCTTGCTCTAGCGAAAGGGGCAGGGGCGTTGTGCCAAAGGCTCCGCCGGCTTGACGCGTTGCGATGATTTTCGTGCCTTCGGGAAGGTCTCCGGCATTGTGAACGAAAAGGGTCTTGCCCTCGCTTTCGATCAAGGCATGGCCGCTGTGGCTTTTGCTAAGGAGCGTTGCCTTGATTTGCTGGGGCTGGATGTCTTGTGGCCATGGCTCATCGGGCGGGATAACCTGATCGATCCGCAGACGCAGCGTTGTGTTGGGGGAGAGCGCGGCCCCCGCGTCTTTTTGCGTCTCTTTTGCCGCCTGTTCAGCGCCATGAAGAAGAAAAGATTTTTTTTGAGATCCTTGGGTCGTTTTATCAACAAAGGAGGCCAGCGTGCTTTCGATCACAGTTGTTTGATGGGGGAGCTCGGCGTTTTTTGTAGAAGGGAGCGTTAGAGGCGTTGCTTTGCTTTGCGCGGTGATAAGGGCGCGATCAACGTCATCTGGTAAGACGGTGATCGTCAGGCTTTGCCCTTTTTGAAAGGACGCTTCTGTTTTCGCGGCATGGGTGGGGGGATGGGCGCTTTCTGTTTTCTGCGCCATTTTCTGCGTCTCGCCTTGTGGCAAAAGAAGCATGGCTTGCTTGGTCGGGCTTCCTGCCTGAAGGACAAGCTCAATCGCTTTTTGGGGTTGCGTGGGGTCTTGCGTCGTTGTGGCAACAAAATCTTGAACAAGTTTCAGAGTCTCGGTTTGCGTTTTCAGCAAAGCCAGCTCGACGTTTCCTTGACTGGTTTGTACCGTTAGGTTCCCGTTTTCGAAAAGCGAAAGGATTGTGCCGTTGATGGTGAGGGGCTTGTCAAGAACCATGAGGCTCGGCGGCAACTGCGTAACCTGCGCCGCTAGAGCCACAGCGGGGGAGGCAAGCGTAGGCAACGGCATCAGAAACGAGGGCGGCAGGGAAAGGAGGGACGGCCCGCCCATGCCCGTTAATCCGACAACAGTTGCGCGGCGATAACACCTACGTCTTGCGCGGCCTCGCAGTTCGGGGAGCGCGTCATAAGGGGCGTTTGCGCGCGAATGGCATCGCGCACTTTGCCATCGCGGCGAATGACACCCGCCATCGGCGGCGTGTAGCCAAGGAACGTTTCCGAGACTTTACAAATTGTCTCATACGTTTTCCGGCCTTCGTTAGGGGTTGCCGCCAGATTAATCACGATTTTCATTTGCGCTTGCGGGTTCGCGGCGCGGGAAAGCTTGATAAACGCATAGGCATCGGTCAGCGATGTCGGCTCATCCGTGATCACGACATAGGTCTGCGCGGCGGGGCCCGCCATTTGGCGAACGGCGCGATCCACGCCTGCGCCCAGATCGACAAAGACGTAGTCATAGTTTTGCGCCAGCGCGATCAGCTCACCGCGCATCGCATTGATTTTTTCGGTGGAGAGCGTGGCCATAGAGCCAGAGCCAGAGCGCCCCGCCAGAATATCAAAACCGCCTTCGTCATAGCGCGTGATGGCGCGTGCCATCGGCAGTTTGTTTTCGACAACATGGCCCAAATCTTTTTCGGGGGCGAGCCCCAGTTGAATATCAACGTTCGCCAATCCCAAATCGCCATCGAACAATAAGACACGCTTTCCTTTTTTTGCCAGCGTGTGACACAGCGTGATGGAAAACCAAGTTTTGCCGACGCCGCCTTTACCGCTGGCAATCGCCAGCATGTTGGGACAGCGCAACGCTGCAACCGGCGTCGTTGTAGTGGTTGCAAGGGGCATCAGGGGAACAGGATCGGTCATGGCTGTCTTCTCCTATGAAGAAAGGCGGGCTTGGGGGACGGCTTCTTGCGGAGGGGCTAAAATCAACCGCGCCAAGGATACAGGGTTAAGGGGTTGCGGCACGTCCGTGACTTTGGACGAGGCGCTAAAAGCGCAGAAGGGCAGACGCGCTTCATGCGCGACGCACAGCATGCCGCCAAGGCGGCGCGTCATGTCAAGGCGCGTCGGCAAAAGGCTTTTGGCACCCATAGCCTGAAAAGCTTTGGCCATGGTGGTGGCTTCGAAGGCATCCAGATCGGCGGGAAGGACGAGAATGGGACTTGCGCCCGTCGCCTTGATGATGGCGGAGAGGGTTTGCCTATCCGCCTCGGAAAACGGGTTGCATCCTGCCGTATCCACGATCACGGTTGTTCCTGTTTTTTGCATAGCGATAGCGTCATGCAGGGCGTGAGCGTCTTCGCTTTCGATCAAGTCTGTTTTCAGCAAACGCGTAAATGCGCCCAATTGAGCCATAGCGCCTGCGCGCTGCGTATCAGTGCTGATAACAGCCAGATTCTTTTTCGCCAGAGTGAGGAGTGTGGCCATCTTGGCCGCGCACAATGTTTTTCCTGCCCCCGGAGGGCCAATCAGGACAAGCGGCGCGTTTTCTTTTTCATCGTAAAGAGACGTATAGTGAAAATGCGTGTCAAAGGCCGCGCCAATTGAAAGAAGAGGATCATCGTTGGCGTATTGGGTCGCCGCTGCCACGATCTTTTCGGCCAAAACAGCGGGCACGTTGTGGGCGATCATAGCGCTGGCGATGGTTTCAATGGATTCAGAGTCGATGGTCTGTGATGAAAGCATTTGTGCGTTGGCCGAGGCTGGCATGATGGGATCGTCAATGGCGGCTGTCACGCGCACGCCGCCGCCTTCATCATCGCGTGTCGCCACAATGATCGCGTTATCGCCCAGCGTATCACGAACAAGGCGCATGGCCTCGGTCATGGTCGTGCCGTAAAAGGATTTAAGTCTCATTTAAACTTGTCCTAGCGTCTTGATTTTGGCCTTGGCATAGATTTCATTTTGCGAAACGATCACGGTCGATGGACGGAAACGCTCCATAATAGAGCGAACATAGGGGCGAATGGTGGGGCTTGTCAAAAGGATCGGTGATTCCCCCATCATGGCATGCTTGTCATAGGCTTGACGGACGGCCTGAATAAACTGGTGCAGCTTGGTGGGAGGCATGGCTAAGCGTTTATCATCGCCATCGCCCGTGAGCGATTCGATAAACGTCTGCTCCCATTCTGGTGAGAGGGTGAGGAGGGGGATATAGCCCATCTCATTCGTATTGGCGCTGGATATCTGCCGCGCAAGGCGGGATCGCACATGCTCAGAAATCAAGGCTAGATTGCGCGTCAGGCCGGACGCTTCCGCAATGCCTTCAAGGATCGATGGCAAATCGCGGATGGAGATGCGCTCAGCCAAAAGGTTTTGCAAAACGCGTTGAAGGCCACTGATGGTTACTTGGCTGGGGATGACATCGGCAACGAGCTTTTGTTGATCCTTGCCCATTTCGTCCAAAAGTTTTTGCGTTTCGGCGTAGGAAAGAAGCTCAGACATATTGTCTTTGACCAGCTCGGTCAGGTGCGTGGTGATGACTGTCGGCGGATCAACGACGGTATAGCCCTTGAACAGCGCTTCCTCGCGATAGGTTGCATCAACCCACATGGCAGGAAGGCCAAAGGTCGGCTCCATCGTGTTTTCCCCTGGCAGCGCGATGGGGGAGCCTTTGGGATCCATGATAAGTAGCATGCCAGGGCGCAATTCGCCGCGCCCTGCCTCAATCTCTTTAATGCGCAGGATGTAGGTGTTGGGGGGGAGTTGCAAATTATCCTGAATGCGGACGGATGGCATGATAAAGCCCATGTCCCCCGCCATTTGACGGCGCAGACCTTTGATCTGATCGGTGAGCTTTTGCCCCGCTTCGCTGTTGATGAGCGCCAAGAGGGCATAGCCAAGCTCTAGCCGGATCATATCGATGGACAGTGAACGGCCAATCGGATCCTCGGCCACTGGCACGGGCGCGGCAGCGGCAACGTCGGCAGCGGCTTGAAGCGCTGCTTTATTCAAATTACGTTGCCCTGCTGAATAAGCGCCGAAACCGGCGATGCCCGACAGGATGATAAAGGGAAGAAAGGGCATGCCTGGCACGACGGCCAGCGCCGCCATCAGGGCTGAGCTAAGCCCCAGCGCGGTTGGATAATCGCTGAGTTGCGCAAACAGGGCTTGATCGGTAGAGCCTTGGGTCGTTGTTTTGGACACAAGGAGACCTGCCGCAACGGAAACCAGCAGCGCCGGAATCTGTGTCACAAGCCCATCCCCGATGGTCAGGCGAACATACGTGTCGGCGGCTTGAAGAATGGGCATATCATGGCGAAACGCGCCGATGGTGATGCCGCCGATGGCATTGATAAAGGTGATGACCAAACCCGCAATGGCATCGCCGCGCACGAACTTAGCCGCCCCGTCCATGGAGCCGAAGAAACCAGCCTCGTCCTCTAACTCCTTGCGGCGTTTACGGGCAGAGTCTTCGTCAATCAGGCCAGAGGACAAATCGGCATCGATGGCCATTTGCTTGCCGGGCATGGCATCTAAGGTGAAGCGCGCCGCAACCTCGGCAATGCGCCCCGACCCTTTGGTGATGACGACAAAGTTGACGATGGTCAGGATGGCAAACACGATCACGCCGATGATGAAATCACCCCCCATGACAAGATCGGCAAACGCGCCGACGACATGGCCTGCTGCGTCTGTGCCTTCGTTGCCGTGGGTGAGGACAAGGCGCGTCGTTCCCAGATTAAGCGACAGACGTAAAAGGGTGGAGAGAAGAAGGACGGTGGGGAACGAGCTGAAGTCCAAAGGCTTGCCGATGAATAACACTGTCATCAAAATAATGACGGAAAAAGTGATAGAGATGGAAAGGCCGATATCGACGATAAAGGGCGGAATGGGCAAAACCAAAACCGTCAGGATCGTCATCAGGCCAGCGGCCAGCCATACCTCGCCGCGCTTAAAAAGCCCGTTGAGGAAATCAAGCGCTCCGGCGTCTGTTCCCGCGTCTGTCGTTGTGCTGCTTTGTTCGCTCATCGTGCCCTGTTAACAATTTCAAAAGACGAAGGCTTTTTGGCCCCCAACTATGCCGTTCTCCTCTCAACCCCTCTCCCCTTGCGGGAGAGGAAGCAAAAACTTGGTGTTACAACGTAACGCCTTAGTTTTTGCAGGTGAGGGGTTATATCAGCGAACGAATGACCTGAGTTATTAAAAAAGAAACCAAATGAGATCCTCGCCTACGCGGGGATGACGAGTAAGAGATTCAAACTAAACTCCAATCCCGTCATGCCAGCGAAGGCTGGCATCCCATTTTCTTTTTTCTTAATAAGGCCTCTCAAAGGTTCGTTAGTCCACTCTATTTTGTTACGTCGCAGCCTGTTCGCTCTCGTTTTCAGCGAGAGGCACAGAGATGCCAGATTCGTTATATTGTTTTAACTTGTTGCGTAACGTGCGGATCGAAATGCCAAGGATGTTGGCTGCATGCGTGCGGTTGCCAAGGCAATGTTGCAGCGTATCGATGATAAGATCACGCTCAACATCTGCGACCGTTCTGCCGACTAACGGCGATCCGCCGGAAGGGGCGGCAGGCGCTGTTTTGCCAATAACCACTTGGGCAGCCAGCGCAGCAGGCGATGAAACATCGGGGACAAGGGCTTGTCCTGCGATCATGATGGCCTCTGGCTCTATGGGCGAGTTGCGAGCCATCAAGACGGCGCGATGCATCGTGTTTTCTAACTCGCGCACATTGCCGCGCCATGAATGGGCTTGCAGGCGACCCAAAGCGCCATCTGAAAGGGGACGATCAGGAAGGCCGTTGGCGGCTGCGTATTTCTTGGCGAAATAGGTCGCCAGCGGCATAATATCCGCAGGGCGATCCCGCAAAGCGGGCATAAGCACATTCACGACGTTCAGGCGGTAGTAAAGGTCTTCGCGAAAACGCTTGGCGCGGACTTCGTCTTCAAGATTGCGGTTAGACGTTGCAATAAGGCGAATATCGATTTTAACGGGGGATGAGCCGCCAACGCGGTCAATCTCGCGCTCTTGAATGGCGCGAAGGAGTTTGGCTTGCAGGCGCAAATCCATTTCGCTGATTTCATCAAGAAGA
>DYNT01000216.1 GCA_020720905.1 Micavibrio aeruginosavorus | reverse complement strand
AGGTTCCCGTTTTTGAATCACGCGGTTGTGTCTTCGCTCTAATTAAGCCTTCTTAAAGGGTTCGGGGGTAGCCTAAAAGATAAGGGGTTTTTGTGGGGGCGGTTGGTCGTCCTTTGATTTTTATGTTTTCGAACAAGTGGGAGAGTCTCATGATAAAAGGAATTATCCAAAAAAGCGGTCTTTTGCTTTTAGCGGCGCTTGCGTTTTGCCCACAGGGGGCACACGCGGCCGCAGCGGTCGTCGGGATCGGGCATCCTTGTACACAAATTGGCGCGACGCAGATGGCTTCCGATAACTCCATGCTCATGGCCTGTTTGTTGACGACCAGCGGCTCATCGACAGGAATTTGGAAGCCCATGACGCCCGTTATTATGGATACGGCTGGCAATATCGGTGTTGGAACGGCAACGCCCGCCGCGAAGCTGGATGTAGCGGGAAGCGCAAACGTGGCAGGCGCGGCGACTGTTGCGGGAGCCGCGAATGTGGGCGGTGCGGCCAATGTGGGCGGTGGGTTAAGCGTTGGGAGTGGCGTAAAAATGGGTCTTGATAGCGCGGCTTGTACGGCGGCTAAAGAAGGCACACAACGCTATAACAGCGGCACCAAAAAGATGGAGTTCTGTAACGGCTCGAGTTGGACGATTGTGGGTGGGGGAGGGGCTTTTGGCGGGATGTATCACTGGGTTGCTCTTTTCCCCCCAGCTCCGCCAGGCACCGGTATAGGTGCGGTTTGTAGTTCTGGATGGCCTTCCTGTCTAACAACAAATCCTTTGACTGGCGCATGTTCTTGTCCGGCAGGGTTTACGGAAAAAATTTTTGTTCAAGTAAATCGCACTACAACAACCGGTAAGGCCTGCGGCCCTGGATATCCTGTATCGAAGGAGGTTTACTGCTATAAACCATAAGCCAATGAGTGGGCTGTAACCCTTTTTTGACGACATAGCGTGTGTTTTCTGGATCTTTGAACGGATCAGCCCTTTTCTGTTGCAGGGAGGGGGGGTAAGCGCCAAGGGTTGTCGTTTTCTACCGCGCAAAACTTAGGCGGCGGTAGGAGAGCGCTTCGGCGATATGGACGCGGTGGAGGGTGTCTGCGCTTTCCCTATTATCAGGAGGGGAGGCTAAACGGGTGGCGTCTAGGACGGGCGAAGGCCTACCTTGTAAACGCCATCTGCGCGGGATCGATGGTGCGGGTGCTTGTTCCCGTGACTTCGATCACGGCAAGGCCGCGTTCAATCTGTCCCGTTTTCATCAGGCGAAAAACGCCATCGATACCGGCAAAGCCGGAAGGGGACGTCAGCGTGGCGTTGTCGTAAGGCAAGCCATGACGCGCCAA
>DYNT01000069.1 GCA_020720905.1 Micavibrio aeruginosavorus | reverse complement strand
ATTTCGCTGATTTCATCAAGAAGAAGCGTGCCGCCGTTAGCTTCTTCAAACTTGCCAATGCGACGCGCCACTGCGCCTGTAAACGCGCCTTTTTCATGGCCGAACAGTTCGGATTCTAAAAGATTTTCAGGAATGGCGGCGCAGTTGAGGGAAACAAAATTGGCGCCCGCGCGGCGACTTTTACGATGGACAAAACGCGCCATAACCTCTTTGCCCGTGCCGGATTCGCCCGTAATAAGGACAGAGGCATCGCTATTCGCTACGCGCTCAGCCATTTGAAGAAGGGGCGTCATCACGGGATCTTGCGCGATAAACGTGGCGTCTTCCTCAGCCACAGCCTGCAAGACGGCGGCAATCAGCTCGGCATCGGGGGGAAGTGGTATGTATTCCTTCGCGCCTGCGCGAATGGCGCGCACGGCAGCGCCAGCATCCGTGCCAATGCCGCAAGCGACAACGGGGACATTGATCCGCTCTGAGCGCAAACTTTCGATCAGGCGGCCAATCTCCATCTCGACATCGCACATGACAAGGTCAGAGCCTTGGCCATTGCGCAGAGCGTTTAACGCGCCGTCCACGCTTTCGATATGCGAAACCTTCGCGCCGCGCTGACTGGCGAGGCGTCCGGCGGTTGAAATATGTCCTTGTAAATGGCCTACAATCAAAAGTCTCATGGCATCCTACCGTTGTTGAACATTATGATGTGCGTTCTGCTTTGATGATTTCCGTCATGGTGATCCCAAGGCGGTCTTCGACAACAACAACCTCGCCGCGTGCGACAAGGCGATTGTTGACATAGATATCGATGGCTTCGCCGACTTTGCGATCCAGCTCAATCACCGCGCCGCGTCCCAGTTTCAAAAGGCTGCTGACGGGCATGGTGGCTTTGCCAAGGACGGCGGCGACTTCGACAGGAATGCCATAAACGGCTTCCAGATCGTTGATGGTCGCGCTCGCGCCATCTTTGGGGGTCTCACCGGCGGAAGGCTCTAATTCCGAGAGGGTCAAGCTTTCATCGGTCATTTTTGTTCTCCAAGGTCAGGCTGTGATGGTTGTTGTAAGGGGGGGGCTTGGGGGTTTGTTGTTTCTCCAGCAAGAGGCGGCGCAACCGCCGTTTGCGTTGGTTGAGACGCTTCAGGAGCGATGGAAGGTGTTTCTGTTGGTGTTGGTTCAATCGTTTGAACTTCCCCCATCACACGGTCAATGTCTTGCCACAGCGTTTTAAGATCGCGCTCTATCCCGCCATCGGCCCATTCGATGCGGCATTCAGAAAGGTCAAGGTCAGGGTCGCCAAGGATGACAAGTTTGCCAGCATAGGCCGCGCTTTCCGCAATCGCGTTAATGCGTGTTTTGGCGTCGTCAAACTGAGCTTCATTGACGCGAAAAACAAGGCGAGGCTCGTGGCTCATTTCCGTGACGATTTTAGCAACAATGGATTCAATTTCTTCAAGGCCATGACGTGCGATAAAGGACGGCATGATTTTACGGGCGATGACAAGCGCGATTTCCTGCAGTTGCGCCAGTTGACGTTGCCATTCCCCAAGGCTTTCTGTAACCAAGTGATGGGTGTTGTGATCAATTTTGGCAAGCAGCGCATTCATATGGTTCTGCTGATCTTGCTTGGCCGCCTTTTGCCCATCCGCCATGCCTTTTTCATAGGCTTCTTTTTGGGCGGCTTCCAATTGTTCTTGCGAGAAAGTGGGCTTAGGTTTTTCGCCTTCGGGCGCGCTGCGTCCCGTCTCGCTATTAAAAGTGAGATCGAAAAGGTATTTCCGCGCTTGGCTGCAGGCCGTTTCTGTTGCTTGTGCTTCCATCGATTTCTTTTAGAGCCCTTTTAGTAAACCAGTTCATCTTCGCCATTGTCTTTGGCGATTGTGATTTCGCCGCGTGCCGCCAGATCCTTGGCCGCCGTGACAATGCTTGTTTGCGCTTCCTCAACATCGCGCAGGCGCGTAGGCCCCAGCGCGGCGATATCTTCCTTGACCAATTTGCCTGCGCGTTCAGACATATTGGAAAAGAAAAGGTCTTTAAGCGCGTCCGAGGCTCCCTTAAGCGCGATGGGCAGCTTGCTTTTATCGACAGTGCGCAAAACGCTTTGAATAGCCTTGCTGTCCAGTTTCAGCAGATCCTCAAAGGTGAACATCAGGCTTTTAATTTTCTCAGCTGAATCGCGGTTGCGTTCTTCAAGGGAGGCGATGAACTTCGCTTCGCTTGTGCGATCCAGATTGTTGAAAATCTCGGCCATTGCTTCATGCGGATCGCGCCGGTTGGTGCGGGCAAGGTTGCTCATGAACTCATTGCGGAGCGTGCGTTCAATATCGTCCAACACGTCTTTTTGCACCGATTCCATACGTAGCATGCGCATCACGACTTCCATCGCAAAGCTTTCCGGCAGTTGAGAAAGGACGCGCGCCGCATGATCGGGTTTTATTTTAGAGACAACAACGGCGACCGTTTGCGGGTATTCGTTTTTTAGGAAGTTGGCTAAAACCATCTCATTCACGTTGGCCAATTTATCCCACATGGTGCGGCCTGCGGGGCCACGGATATCTTCCATAATGTTATCGACGCGGCCTTTATCCAAAACCTTCATCAAAAGGCGTTCGGTGGATTCAAACGTGCCAACCAAGGAGCCTGTGGACGACATTTGTTCGACGAACTCGACAAAAAGTTTTTCGACAAGGTTCGAACTAACATTGCCAAGGTTGGCCATAACTTGCGAAAGTTCTTTGATTTCTTCATCGTTCATATGAGAAAAAACGCGCGAGGCGTATTCCTCTCCGAGTGAGAGGATTAATATGGCAGCCTTTTCCGCACCGGAAAGGCTCCTTACATCTTCACGAACGCGAACGCCTGCCATCTTTTCGTTTCCTTAGCGGCTTTCTTGATAAATCCAGTTGCGCAAAATAGACACGGCCTCTTCAGGGTGTTTGTCAACAATCTCCCCGACCTTTCTAAGCGATGAGGCTTTTACGCGCCCCTCGACACGAGAAATATCGATCATTTTCTCAATCTCGCTGTCCTCTTCCGGCTCGCTTTGCAGGCTTTGAGCATAAGCTCCACCTTGGGCAGGAGGGGGAAGTTGCGCCGTCGCCCCGTTATCAGAAGCCAGATAGCGGTTGTCCCCGCCTAAATTGCCCGCTGACTCAAAGAGACGCTTGAGGATAGGGCGCACGACAAGTAAAACGACCATCAAGCCGATAAAGGCAAGGAGAAGCGTTTCCGCGATACGCAGCAAGTCCAACTTGGGCATACCCATGATAAGATCGGACGAGGTCGCATCGGTTTCTCCCCCTTCGCCTTGCGTGAAGGGCATGTTGATGACTTCAACCGTGTCGCCGCGTGTCGCGTCATAATTAACGGCTGAGCGCACCAAGGTTTTTATTTGATCAAGCTCTTCCGTCGTGCGGGGTTGATAGGTTTTGGCTCCATCGGCGGCTGTTGTCGTGGTGCCATCCACCACAACGGCGACAGACAGGCGCTTGACTTGACCCGATTCCCTCACCTGTGAGCGAACGGTTTTATTAATCTCATAATTGATGGTTTCTTCGGCGCGGTTTGTTTTGTTCGCGCCTTCGCCGCCCCCTGCGGCTTGCCCTCCCGGCATATTGTTTGTGATCGAAACGCTGCCAGAGCCGCCATCCGAAGCGCTGGAATCCTCCGTCGTGCTTTGCTGTGAGCGAACAACCTGACTTTCGGGATCAAAAATCTCTGAGCTTGTCGTGATGCGGTCAAAGTCCAGATCGGCGGATACTTGGGCGCGTACTTTGCCAAACCCAAGCGTTCGCGCCAAAAGATCCTCAATCTTGCGGGCTTGGGTTTGCTCATAGTGGGCGCGAAGCTCGTCTTGATTGTCTGTTCCTACGCCGCCCCCTGCGCCTCCATCAGAAGGCCGTGCCAAAAGATTGCCTTTATCATCGACGATAGAAATTTGCGTGGGTTGCAGTTGCGGCACGGCGGCGGCAATGAGGTGTTGGATGGAGGCGATTTGTTCGCGAGCCAAAGCCGCGCCGCTGCGCGTTTTAAGGAAAACGCTGGCGGTTGCGGTTTGTGTGCCGTGGCTGAAAAGCTCACGTTGTGGCAACACCAGATGGACGCGCGCGCTTTGAATGGAGCCCATGGTGCTGATCGTGCGCGCCAATTCACCTTCCAACGCCCGTAGATGGTTGATGTTTTGCACAAAGCTGGTTGTGCCAAAGCCTTCTTTCTGGTCAAAAATCTCATACCCGATAGAGCCGCCCTTGGGCAGGCCTTCGGCCGCCATCATCATGCGCACCTTGCCCACTTGCTCGCCTGGAACGCGGATCATGCCGCCGTTGGGGGCAACCTCATAGGGTATCTTCATGGCATCTAATTTTTGAGAAATAGCGCCAGCATCCTGCGCGTCCAGCTCATTATAAAGGAGCGCCATGGGCGAGGAGGAAATGCGCGAGGTGATAAATCCGAAAAAGCCAAGGAGGCTAAAGGCCACAAGCGCGATGGCGCCCAAGCGCAGGGGGCCAAGATTGCGTAAGGTTTGGATAAAGGCGTTCACGTCGCAGCGACTCCTTGAACGAAGAAACGTAGAATCACGACAGAGTATCGTGCCCCAGATGAGGTACTTGTTTTTTTTAAGGTTAACAAGCTTTAACCCGCAAAAAGTATAAAATTTATTAAGAAAGTGGGCAATTATTGCCTATTTGCCTCACTTTGTATCGATGACGGAATAGGATGCGTTTTTATATGCAGATGAAACTATTCATTGCGTTGATAGAATGGTATGCAGGGACATCTTAAGAATCTTGATTGAAGGAGAGATGTTATGACCATGGCTTTAGACTCTATTGCGTTGCAAGAACTAGCAGGAGGGTTAACACCGACTCAATTTGAAATTGAGAAAGCTGCTAATCAAGCTTTACAAGATTGGCGTCGTGCGACGAAAATAAAGGACACGGATCCAGAGACGGCGACACAGTATCTTATCAGCCTCTATGATCAAAAAGATTGTATGGAGGATCTTGGGAAGAGGTCCAATGTGCTCAAGGCTTATGATTTTATCGTTGATCATATTATTGTGATTGATAAAGCGTCTAAGCCAAAAAATAAGCCGTTATTTAAACTTCTTGCCTCCTTGCGTGATCTTGCACACGTTGGCGTGTCAGACGTTGGGGTCTCTCCGGCTAAGGTTCAAAAGTATGGCACTTCAAAATGTCTTGACGCTATAGCTCTAAACGCAAAAACGATGCAGGAAAAAATTGATCATTGTTGTGCGGCTATCTCTCAGGATTTGAGAAAAGAGAGGGGTTTTGTTTTAGATAAAAAGGATCCTCGCCTTTTTCTTTTGGCTACAGTTCATGAGCCGATTGAAAGTGCTCTTTATTTGAGGGAGCTTACAGAAGAATTTTCTTTCACGCCGTCTTCTTCGCCAAAAATAGTCCTTAGAAGGCGCTATGGTATTTTGATAAAAACCTTGCGTGTGGGTTAGGCTTTTCAGCCTCATAAAGAAAGAAAAAAGGTGTTGTCTTTATCTGGGCGACACCTTTTTTTTGCCCCTTTTCTCTTTGCTGTATTATGCTTTAATGTTTGCAGAAATCAGTAACCAGAGGAACCCATGACAATTTCTATCGGGCTTGATATCGGCGGTACAAAAATCGCGGGCGCGGCTTTTGATGAGCGCGGGGCGATGATCTGCCAGCAAAGCGTTCCAACCCCCAAAGACTATGACGCTTTCATCAAGGCCTGCGTGGGCGTTGTGGCGGGGGTTGAGCTGCACTCTGCGTCTGTAGAGCGCTTTGGCGTGAGTATCGCTGGCATGATTGATCAGGTTAAGGGCTCTTTCTTTTCCGTTGGCATTGCATGTGCGCGTGAGCGAGCGTTTCGCGATGATTTGGCTGCCGCGACCGAACAAGAGGTGCAAATCGCGAACGATGCGGACAGCATGGCGCTGGCCGAAGCGCTTGATGGCGCGGGCAAGGGCTATCCCACAGTTTTGGGGCTGATTATCGGGACAGGCATAGGCGCGGGCTTTGTCGTCAATCAAAAGATCGTGTCGGGCCCCAATGGCCTTGCTGGCGAGATTGGCCATCTGCCCTTGCCTTACCGCGAGGAGTCCGATGGCGCGGCGATTGAATGCGGGTGCGGGCAGGTGGGCTGCATCGAAACGACGGTGGCGGGAAGCGCCCTCATGCGCCTTTATGCGGCGATGACAGGCAAAAAGGCCGATAATCCGCAGATTGCCACGCTGGCAAGGTCTGGCGATGAAGCGACGTTGGCCGTTCTTGATCGTTACTATGAGATGTTGGCCAAGGCGATGGTCACGGTTATCCACGCCTATGATCCACACATCATTGTTGTGAGTGGTGGGCTGAATGGGTTGCCGAATCTTTATAAGAAAGTTCCGCAAAAGTGGGGGCGGTATTGCCTCGCCAAAAACCCCAAGACGCTTTTTGTCCCTGCCATCCATGGCCCCATCGCAGGCCTTCGCGGCGCGGCAGGCCTGTGGGGATAATCTAAAGGGGATAAGAATGGTGCCCCCACACGGACTCGAACCGCGGACCTACTGATTACAAATCAGTTGCTCTACCAGCTGAGCTATAGGGGCTTTGGGTTTGTTAGTGTTTCGTAGCGTGGCGCCTTTCATACATCACCTTTTTGATCTTGTCATCACCCCTTTATGCTCTTGTCTTCACTCTCAAGAGGCCGTATGAATTAACCATGCGCTTGCGATTGCCTTTTTCTATCGTCCTGATCCTTTTGCTATCAGCTTGTTTCGGCGGGGGGGGTGATTCACGGCCTCCCCGTTATGAACTTCCGGCGGAGCCTGGGGGGCGGCTTTGTTCTTTCCAGTGTCGTGAGGCTCAGACTTATTGCCATGATTCGTGTGGGCTCATGGAACGTGGCTGCAGCAATGTGATGCAGGCTCAAGCGATTAAGGACTATGAAGCGTATACGATTGAGCAGTTTAAGGCCAAGCAGCCTGTGGAGCTTCGCCCCCGTGATTTCGAAAGGCCAGAGCGGTGCGTTGCTGAAGAATGTCGCCATCAATGTCAGGCTGTTTATGATACTTGTTTTGAGCACTGTGGCGGGCGGATTGTAACGCCGTC
>DYNT01000215.1 GCA_020720905.1 Micavibrio aeruginosavorus | reverse complement strand
TAAGTTCATGAAGAATGACTCTATCCTTTTGTGTCATTCCCGCGCAGGCGGGAATGACACAGGATGTTTTGCTGATAAGTTGGGATCAGGCTGATGAGAAAATCTTCTTCATTCTTGCTGTCCAAAAGGTTGTCTTCAATGAGTTCTGGCGCGACATCCATCACGCGTTGGATGAGCTCTGGCACAGTCGCGGCTTCAGTGACAAGACCGGGCAAGTCATCGCTTTGCGCAACCCAAACCTTGGCTTCAGCATCCCAGATGCAGGCGACGTTTATTTTGAATTCTTTAATCATGCCGCCATAATAGCGTGTCATTGCGTCAAACGCAATCTTGGCGTCAGGATCTTGGCGTCAGGAGCCATGTCAACTTAGAAACCAGAAAGCCTTTAAGCCGACCTTTTGGGCGTTGGTCTTTCCGTGATGGCATAGGCCTTGCCGTTGGCTGCAAAGGCCGCGAACAGCGCATCAAGGGCGGCGGCATAGAGGCCATCGCGATGCCGCGCAGGCGCTCCGTATTCCATGTCTAAATGCAAAAAGCCAAAGAAGAGGCCTTGCACCGCCGCCGCTGCCGTTGCGGGAGTCCATGGCGCGGCAAGCTGCCCGTTCTTTTCGGCTTGGTGAAAAATGCGGATCAGGCGATCGCGCACGCGATCCCGCGATTCGACATTCTTGGCGTTTAATTCTTGCATCTCGGCCACGTATTCGCAGCGTTGCGACAAGATCGTGAAGACATGCCGCCTTGTGGGATCATGCAGCATGGCATGAATCGTCTCTAGCCCTGTTTTATGAAGAAGGCCTAAGGGGTCATCGCTGGCGTCTTGTGCCAATCGATCCAAAAGCGCCTCGTTGGGGGAAAAGACCTCGGTCGCCAGCGTGTTCAGCAAATCGACTTTGTCCTTAAAGTGCCAGTAAATCGCGCCGCGCGTGACGCCCGCTTGCTGCGCGATTTCCTGCAAGGAGGATCGTGCCACCCCGCGTTCATAAAACACGGTTATCGCGGCGGCCATGATGGCTTGGCGTGTTTTTTCGGTTTCTTCTTTTGTTTTTCTGGCCATGGGAGTTCAGGGGTTAGGGGTCAGGGGTTAGGGGTTAGGGGTTAGGGGTTAGGGTTCAGGGGTCAGGGTTTAGGGTTTAGGGTTTAGGGTTTAGGGAGGCTTGCGTCACCATCATTCCTTTATTGTCATCTTTATCATATTGTCATCTTTATCGTCATCCCGCACGAAGCGATGCGTTAGCGTCGCCCCTCTCTCGTCATCCCGCACGAAGCGATGCGTTAGCGTCGCCCCTCTCTCGTCATCCCGCACGAAGCGATGCGTTAGCGTCGCCCCTCTCTCGTCATCCCGCA
>DYNT01000214.1 GCA_020720905.1 Micavibrio aeruginosavorus | reverse complement strand
AACGCGTTATGCTCATTCGCATAAATTAGCACTCCTGCTAATCTACGCCAGCCCCTATTTTTATCAAGAGCTGATATTTTTATTCAAGAGCGGCATTTTATGCGCGCTGACGCAGGCCGGTGCCTCAACAGCTTGAAATATCAAACTGTTCTGACGCTTTCCAGCAGGCGCTGACACTCCATCAGCTCAACAAGGCTGGCCTGAAGATGGCGCTTATCTTCTTTAGACAGGCGCGTTTGCGTGCGATCCAAGCCCTGCCCAGTGAGCACAGGCAACACAGGATAAACCGGCTCACCTGCCGCCTCATTATCGCTCCGCATAGAGCTGGGCGGATACACCACCAAGTCTGGTAGGGCAAAACTGGGAGCCTCTTCAATGGCATGGAGCGCCAAAGGCTGGGGCGCGTTCGCGTGTGCTTCTTTCGCCATTAACACAGGAATGGGCGGCAGTTGCGGCGCAAAAAACGCAGCGTCTCCCTGCTCTTCTGCTTCCTCAACGGGAGCAGGCGCGTTTTCATTTTGATCGGCGGTAAAGCTTATAAAATCATCTTTATCGTCAAGCTCATCCATTGATGGCGCAGCCTCGACGGCATGTGCAGCGTGCGGATCACGGCCGATATTCTGGACGGCTTTCAGGCCACTGGCCTTCAAAATGCGCTGAACGCCCTTGATGGTATAGCCTTCACCATATAGCAAGTGCTTGATGCCGCGTAATAAATCAACATCATCAGGGCGATAATAGCGCCGCCCTCCCCCTCTTTTCAAAGGGCGAATCTGAGAAAATTTCGTTTCCCAAAAACGCAGCACATGCTGCGGAAGATCCATATCTTCTGCAACTTCGCTGATGGTTCGAAAGGCATCGGGGGCTTTATCCGCAAGGATTGCGCGCTCCACCGTTTCTTTCTCAGGCTGATTCGGTGGCGTCCACAGCCTCATTGATACGGCTCTTCAATATGTTAGATGGCTTAAAAACCATCACGCGACGCGGCGCAATGGGCACTTCCTGACCGGTTTTTGGATTGCGGCCAACGCGCTGCCCCTTACTGCGCACCACGAAGGAGCCGAAAGAAGACAACTTGACATTTTCGCCGCGTGCAATGGCGTCTGAAATCTCTTTCAGAACGAGTTCAACGAGTTGTGCGGATTCTGTGCGCGACAGGCCGACCCGTTGATAGACCGCTTCACACAAATCTGCTCGCGTTACTGTACGCTCGGACATACGCTTGAACCTCCGGCTCTTACTATCGAAACTCTCACGATATTCCCTCTTGACCAGAAAGGTCAACGAAAGACTTTGGGGCTGGCGTAGATTGGGTTAATTAAGGCACCATTTTTTGAGGATGGTGAG
>DYNT01000068.1 GCA_020720905.1 Micavibrio aeruginosavorus | reverse complement strand
CAGCGGGGTAAAAACGCCTATTTCGCTCTCACGCCCTCAATCCAATCCAGCCAAGCGGGCATGATCATGATGATACTCGCCGGAACAACCGCAAGTGATGCACATAAAAGCCCCCTGTGAACGCGTTGGATACTGGTTAACGCAATGAGCCCTTAATAGCAACACCATGAAAAACGGGGCAAAAACCCGGGCAAAAAACCCTTTGCTTTTTACCTGCCAATTGTCTAATTTACGCGCCTTGCTGGCAAAGCAATGCACCCGTAGCTCAACTGGATAGAGCATCTGACTACGAATCAGAAGGCTAGGGATTCGAATTCCTTCGGGTGCACCATTTTTATTGATGGCTCATGATCCACAACAAAAGCCTTTATGACGTTGTCGGCATTGGCCGCTCTTATGTTGACGTCATCGCATCAGCCTCTTACAACCTTCTTAAAAGCTATGACATTCCCCTTGATACGGGGCGTTATTTTGACGCGCAGCAAATCCAAGAAATTCAAAGCAGCCTTAAAAATCCGCAACATTTTGCCGGAGGCGCAATTCCCAATACCATCGCAGGCGTCGCCGCTCTTGGATCGCGCACAGGCTATTTTGGTAATGTCGCGGACGATGCTTTGGGGCGCGCCTTTTCAGAGGATCTGCAAAAACGCGCCATTGATGATCTTGCCCCCAATCCGCTGACGGGTGATCTTCTTTCTGGGACATGCGTTGTCCTGCTGACCGATGGCGGTGAGCGCAGCTTTGCCCTTCATAAAGGCTGCGTGGATCATTTTACCCAAGCCTCTTTTTCTGCCTTTGACTTTTCGTCAACGCGCTATCTTCTGATCGGCGGCAATTTGCTTTCTAATGCCAGCACAGCGGATATGATCGCAAGCGCTGTTACCCAAGCCGCCTCGTCATCCTGCAAAATCGTGATCACCGTTTCCGAAGTCAGAAATTGGCAAGGCCGCGAGGTTTATGCCAACGACATTCTTGCCCATCACGCGCATATTGTGATCGGCAATGAAACCGAAATGCAGGCTCTTTTTGCCATAACGGGGGACATCACCGATCCCGAAAAAATTATTATCACGACCAAAGGCGCGCAAGGCTCCTACGTTCACCATGACGGAAAGACCACAGAGCATCGCGCCATGCCGCATGCCCGTTTTGTCAATTCTCTTGGTGCAGGTGATCAATTTTTAGCAGGTTTTTTGAAAGCCCAAACACTAGGCTGGCCCATCGATCAAAGCCTTGCCCTTGCCACGCGCTGCGCCGATGCGATTATCGCTGAAAACGAAGCGCGCCCCCGCGCCGATGTATCATGGGAAGAATTTCTGACAGATATTCCCTAACCTATTTGGGCTGATATAGCCTGTCTCAAACCTAAGTATGAAATGGTGACCCCGATGGGACTTGAACCCATGGCCCTCTGATTAAAAGTCAAATGCTCTACCAACTGAGCTACGAGGTCACACGTCTTGCGAAGGGGCAAAGTAGGAAGCAAACCCCCACAGGTCAACAAAAAAGTAAAGGCATTAGGCGAAAGAAGCGCGTTTTTTTTTATAAAAAATCAGCTCCGCGCTTATCAATCCCCTCTAATCCCGCACTTCGGGGGATATTTTCTTACGGCCACTCTCTTGAGCAAAGCGCTTTTCGATCTCCTTAACCACTTTTTCACTCACAAACGAGCTTATATCACCGCCCAAAAAGGCAATCTCTTTCACAAAGCGCGAAGAGATAAACTGATGCCGATCCGAAGCCATCAAGAAAACCGTTTCAACATCTGGGCACATGCGATGATTCATGCCCGCCATTTGAAACTCGTATTCAAAATCCGATACGGCGCGAAGGCCACGAATGATCAAATCCGCGCCACTATCACGCGCATAATGCACCAGCAGATTATCAAAAGACCGCACCTCAATCTTCGCGCCTTTTTCGATCAAGGGAGCAATTTCGGACTCCACCATCTTGACGCGCATGCGCGTGTCAAACAAGGGCCCCTTCCCCGCATTTTTGGCAACGCCAATCACCAACCTGTCCACCATCTTGGTGGCGCGGCATATAATTTCGAAATGCCCATGCGTAATGGGGTCAAACGTGCCCGGATAAAGGCCTATGCGAAAACTCTCGCTCATCCACGATCCTTAAAAGATAATTTAATCAACGCCCATTCCTTTTAGGCTGATCTATAGATTCTGTCAAAAGAACTAAAGACAAACTAGCAGACCCAATAAAAATCCGGCGACAACCGATTGGATCACCGCCGGATTGATTGTGTTATGACCTAAAACCTGTTCGCACCCTCACCTCATATAAGGAGAAAGCGCAAAGGTTTTTTAGCCGTCTTGCTTGACGGACAAATCTTCGCCCGTCGCTTGATCGACGACCTTCATCGACAACTTGACCTTGCCGCGATCATCCACGCCCATAACCTTGACGTGGACTTCTTGGCCTTCGCTCACAATATCGCCGACTTTGCCGACGCGTTCCTTGCTGAGTTCCGAGATATGGACAAGGCCATCTTTGGAGCCAAGGAAGTTCACAAACGCGCCAAAGTCCATGATCTTCACGACCTTGCCTTTGTAAATGATGCCGACTTCGGCTTCCGCCACGATGCCCTTGATCCAAGCAATCGCCGCATCGCCAGCCGCCGAGTCAACCGCCGCGACCTTGATCGTGCCGTCGTCCTCGATATCGATCTTCGCGCCTGTCGTTTCGCAAATCTCGCGAATGACCTTGCCGCCCGAACCGATAACCTCACGGATTTTATCCTTGGGAATCTGGATCGTGGTGATACGCGGCGCGTTCTGGCTTACGCCTTCGCGAGCACCCGTCAAAGCCTTGGCCATCTCGCCCAAGATATGCATGCGCCCTTCCTTGGCTTGGCCAAGAGCGATTTGCATGATTTCCTTGGTGATCGAGGTGATCTTGATGTCCATCTGCAAAGCCGTGACGCCGTTTTCCGTGCCCGCGACCTTAAAGTCCATATCGCCGAGGTGATCTTCATCACCCAGAATATCGGACAGAACGGCAAAGCCCTTAGGCTCCTTGATCAGACCCATGGCGATGCCAGCCACAGGACGAGCCAAAGGAACACCTGCATCCATCAAAGAAAGCGAGCTACCGCAAACCGTCGCCATCGACGACGAGCCGTTGGACTCGGTGATTTCCGACACCACGCGAATGGTGTACGGGAACTTGTCTTTGGCTGGCAACAGTGGACGCAGCGCACGCCACGCCAGCTTGCCATGGCCGATTTCGCGACGACCGGGGCCGCTCATGCGACCCGTTTCACCGACCGAGTACGGAGGGAAGTTATAGTGCAGCATAAACGCCTCACGGTATTCGCCCGTGAGCGCATCGATGATCTGCTCATCTTGTCCCGTGCCCAGCGTGGTGACGACAATCGCTTGCGTCTCGCCGCGCGTGAACAAAGCCGAGCCGTGCGTGCGATCCAAAAAGCCAACCTCGCCCACAATCGGACGAATGGTTTTTGTATCACGGCCATCGATACGGCGACCCGTATCAAGGATCATGGCGCGAACGTGATCGTACTTCATCTGCTCAACGGCATCCAAGACATGCTCGCGCAAAGGATCGGCTTCATCGAACGAGGCGACGGCCTTTTCCTTCATGGCATCCAGCTTGGCATAGCGAACGGTTTTGGCCGTTTCGCTGTAAGTAGCGGCCAAATCAGCGCCGATGATGCCAGAAAGCTTGGCCATCAAAGCCGGACGATCATAAGGCGCGGGCGGCAATTCGCGGGGATCCTTGGCCGCAACTTCGGCCAGAGAAATAATCAAATCGATCACGGCCTGCATCTGTTCATGGCCAAAGGTGACCGCGCCCAGCATGACTTCTTCCGACAGTTCCTTGGCCTCAGACTCAACCATCAAAACGCCTTCACGCGTTCCGGCAACGGTCAGATCCAACGCGCTGTTTTCCATTTGCGACGCCAAGGGATTCAGGACATAAGCGCCATCAATATAGCCAACGCGGCAACCCGCGATAGGCCCCAAGAAAGGAATACCCGACAGCGTCAAAGCGGCCGAGCAACCAATCATCGCGATCATATCAGGATTGTTTTCCAAATCGTGGCTCAAAACCGTCGCAATCACTTGCGTTTCGTTCAAATAGCCTTCAGGGAAAAGAGGACGAATCGGACGGTCGATCAAACGGCTTGTCAGCGTTTCCG
The DNA here is from genome assembly GCA_020720905.1 of Micavibrio aeruginosavorus. Classification (GTDB taxonomy): domain Bacteria; phylum Pseudomonadota; class Alphaproteobacteria; order UBA9219; family UBA9219; genus UBA8914. The sequence continues at coordinate 3,006 of DYNT01000068.1, read as the reverse complement.
TTTCGGTGGGGCGACCTTCGCGGCGGAAGAATCCACCCGGAATGCGACCAGCCGCAAAATATTTTTCCTGATAGTTGACCGTGAGCGGGAAAAAGCCCTGCCCCGGTTTTGGCTTTTTCGCGCCAACAACGGTACAGAGGACGGCCGTGCCGCCCATCGTGATCATCACCGCGCCGTCGGCTTGACGTGCGACTTTGCCTGTTTCAAGAACCAGCTTGCGCCCGCCCCATTCCATTTCTTTTCTGTAAACTGTAAACATTTTTCGTCTTTCTCTATGTGTTGTTTATTCTAATGATGTTTCAAGGGGCTTCATCTCAACAAAAACTGTGTCATCCCCGCGAAGGCGGGAATCCAGGGGGGTTAACCCCCAACTTAGTTTCCCAGTCCCCTGGATTCCCGCCTTCGCGGGGATGACACGGGATGGGCGTTGATTGATCGCCTACACCATCACAACAAACTTTTGACGTCCCATCCGCCCCCATGGCGGATGGCTTTCATGCTGCGACACACTTCATGAAACTCTAATGTTTTTGTGGCCGTGTCGCTTCGCCTCAAAAACATGTCCCCGCCGTTTAAAGCGGGAGAAACTTTTTCTTCTTCTCTCCCCTTTTCCGTCATCCCGCTGAAAAGCGGGATCCAGCGCCGCGCGTCCGCGCGGCATAAGACTCTTGTGCGCCGTGTCCACGGCGCGACAGGATACCGGCTTTCGCCGGTATGACGGACTATATTAACCTCTTCCTAAACCCAAACCGTTGGTGGCCGATGGGGAAATCATCAAATGTCGCATACACCTCGCAACCGAGCTTCGCATAAAACTCCGGCGCATCAAAAGTCTGCGTCCACAAGTACACGCCAACGCAGCCACGCTTAAACGCTTCTTCTTCGGCCGCCTTCATCAGCGCCGAACCAACGCCCTGCCCGCGCAAAGCTTCATCGACCCATAATTGATCAACGTACAACCAGTTCCAAAGCGTCCTGCCTGTCAAGGCGGCCACGATCACGCCTTGCACATCACGACGCGCAATACACAACTTACGTTCTTTAAAAGGTGGGGAAGCCATCGCATGGCTATGCGCCATAAAGCCCGCGTCAAGCGCGTTGTCAACTTCCGGCATTATGGTATCCGCTATTTCCAACAAACCAACAGTCAAGTTTTCGTGTTCCACTTCCCTTGCAAAGTCAGGCCTATTCCTGACTTGCCATTTTTCCTTTTCCGTCATACCGGCCCCGTGTCAAGCACGGGGCAGGCTAGCGCGGCGTATGACTCTCTTGCGCGGCAGACGCCGTGCGACTGGATCCCGCTTTTCAGCGGGATGACGCAGCGACTAAGGTTTCCCCCGACGTTTGTCGGGTGAAACCAAGTCTAACGTCACTTCCGCAAGCCCAATTCTGCGATCAACTTTTCATAGACGGCGGTCTTGGTTTTTTTCAAGTACGACAGAAGGCCGCGACGGTTGCTGACCATCATCAGCAGACCACGACGCGAATGGTGATCCTTTTTGTTCTTGTTAAAATGATCCATCAGATCATTGATGCGGCGCGTCAAGATCGCGACTTGCACTTCGGGCGAACCCGTGTCGCCTTTGGCGCGGGCATGGTGGGCAACAATCGCCTGTTTTTGGGCTTTGGTCATCGACATCGGGGACTCCTTTATAAGCTAGAAAGTGAAACCGCGCACCACGACAAACGATCCGAACTTGGCTTCAATAAGCGCCACAGGAACGCCCTGATGGCTGGCCAAAATCACGGGCGCATCCATCAAAGCCACCTGATGAGGCTTGATCAAAAGAGATTGTCCGGCGCGTAATCGCTGCGCCTCGCTTGCGGTTAAGGTCAAACCCAGGATGTCGTCCAGCGCCGACTGAACCGCAAACAATGCCGTTAAGGCCTCGCCCTTATGCGATAATTCTTCCAGCTTTTCCAGAGAAAAAGCGTTTTCAACGCTAAAAGGCCCCACTTTCGTGCGCCGCAAGGCCGCAATAAACCCAAAAGTGCCAAGTTTGAGCGCCAAATCACGGCCCAAGGAGCGCACATACGTCCCCTTGCCGCATTTAACTTTAAAATCCGCCCTGTCAGGGGAAGGCATCCCGATAAGCTCCAAAGCATCGATCCGAACCTTGCGAGGCGTCATCTCTGGCGGCTTTCCGGCGCGGGCGAGGTCATAGGCCCGCTGCCCGCCAATCTTGATCGCCGAGAAGGTGGGCGGGGTTTGATCAACCTCGCCCACAAAAGAGGGCAAAACCGAAACAATGGATTTTTCATCGGGACAGCAATCACTTACTGCCATAACCTCACCTTCCGCATCATCCGTGGTGCGCTGCTGCCCCCATGTTACGGTAAAGAGATATTCCTTATCCCCATCCATCACATAGGGGACAAGCTTCGTCGCCTCACCGAACGCAAGAGGCAACAGACCTGTGGCAAGGGGATCCAGCGTGCCACCATGCCCCGCCTTTTTCCCGCCTATCAGCCGCCGCGCCTTGCCCAGCGCTTGCGTTGAAGTCAGCCCCAAAGGCTTGTCAAGGATAAGCCACCCATGAACGGAAGGGAGCTTATTCATCATCCACGTGTTCACTTAATGGGAAAGAATCGCGCTGCAAGTCCTTGGCCACGGCTGGATCGCTAAGAAGGCGGTCGATGTTAGAGGCATACGCAAAACTAACGTCCTCTTTAAAATCCAGCTTAGGCACAAGGCGCAGACGCACGGACTTCGCAATCTCTCGCCGGAAAAAGCCAACGATCTTGTTCAGGACGCGGCGAACCTCTTTCGCCTCCGCCCCCTCGCCCAGAACCGTGAAGAACGCCGTCGCGTTCTGCAAATCGGGACTGATCTGCACTTCAGAAATCGTCACGATAGGCGGCGTAAAATCACGAGGCCATGGCACATCGCCGCGCTGGAATAGCATCGCCAGAGCGTGCCGGATTTCTTCGCCAACCTTTAATTGTCTTTGTGTTCGCATAGCGCGATGCCGCCCTTTTCTGGGGTGTCGTTTACAAAAATTAACC
>DYNT01000067.1 GCA_020720905.1 Micavibrio aeruginosavorus | reverse complement strand
TGGGTCCCGCATCTGCGCGTTTGACGCGGTCAAACACTTCGTGCGGGATGACGAGGGGGCGCGATGCTAACGCATCGCTTCGTGCGGGATGACGAGGGGAAGGTATATCCTAATCCTTATAAGGCCTCCTAATCTATAAGGCCCCCTAATCCTTATAAGGATTGTCACTCTTTTTCAAATCCCACCGGATGGGGACGCCCTGAAAATCAAAGGCGCGGCGCAGACCGTTCGTCAAGAAACGCACATAGCTTTCGGGCAACTTATCCAGCTTATTGCCCCACATACCAAAAGTCGGAGGCCGCCCCTTCATCTGCGTGATATAACGCGGCTTGACGCGCCCACCGCCAACGATGGGTGGCGGATGATCGGCCAGCATGCCAGCAAACCAGCGGTTGAGCTGCCCTGTCGATACGCGCTTGTTCCATGTTTCATAGACTTGAAAGACAGCCTTCATCAAAGCATTGAGCCCGTCGCCCTTCAAGGCCGACAGCGGCACAATCGGCACGCCGGAAAGCTGCGCGAGCGAGGCTTCAACCTTGGCTTGGATCATACGAAGCGTCGCTGTCTTTTCCGTGATCGTATCCCACTTGTTGATCGCGATCACAAGGCCGCGCCCTTCCTCGGCCACATGCTGCGCAATCGTGTAATCCTGTTTATCAAAGGGCATATCGGCATCGATCATCAAAATCACGACATGCGCAAGGCGGATAGAGCGCAAGGATTCCTGCACGCTCATTTTCTCTAGCTTTTCATCGATGCGGGCGCGACGCCGGATCCCCGCCGTATCCACAAGGCGGATCGACTGTCCACGATAGGCGAACTCCATAGGGATGGCATCGCGGGTTAATCCCGGTTCTGGCCCCGTGAGCATACGCTCCTCACCCAGCAATTGATTGGCGAGCGTGGACTTGCCCGCGTTGGGTCGCCCCGTAATCGCAAGGTGAAGACGCCTTTCGCCCTCTTCCTGCGCGGCATCATCTTCAGATTCAAAAGCTCCTTCCGGCGCCAGCTCCTTCAACGCATCATAAACGTCGCCCAGCCCTTCGCCATGCTTGGCAGAAATCGCAATCACGCGATCAAAGCCCAGCGTCAGCGCCTCATTAAAGCCTGCCGTCACCTTGGTGCTTTCGCATTTATTGACCAGAACGATGATGGGGCGATCCGCCTTGCGGATTTCACGCGCGATAAAAAGATCGTCATTCGTCAACCCAGCGCGACCATCCACCATCATCATGATGACATCGACCCGCGCCATCGCCTCTTTCGTGCGCTGCGCCGTTCGCGCCGCAATGCTGCCGCGTGGCCGCTCATCCTCAAGCCCTGCCGTATCATACAGCTTAAAATGCAAATCAAACAGCTTGCCTTCGCCATCGCGCCAGTCGCGTGTGACACCGGGTTGATCGTCGATAATCGCCATGGCCTTGCCAATCAAACGATTGAACAAAGTTGATTTACCGACGTTGGGGCGTCCCGCGATGGCGATGGAAAACATTGTCTTCATTGTCAAAAAACCTAACTAAAGTATCGTGCTAACGCCCCTTCTATAGCACACTTTCTCTCTTTGCGAAGCTTTTCGGCCTATTCCGGTTCTTTTTGCCCCTTTGCTTCATCCCCGCTGAGTAAAACGCCTTGTTTTTTCGTGCGGAGGATTGCTCTCGCTTTGGCAAAGCGCTCATCGTGCCAGAAATGCTGGCAGCCGTTGCAGCCGCGTCCACAGCAGCCCTCAACGCCCAAACGCGGCGAACGGAACGTCTTGCCACTGTTGGCCTCTTGCAGCGCCTCCACCAAACCATCACGCTTGGCTTGATAGTCCGCTTCGCTTGCGCGGCCCCTTTCCACCTGCGAGGCCACCTTATCCAGCTTAAGCCGTGCGGCCTCATCCACCGATAAGGCACGTTCCTTACGCACGATGGTATAGGGCGGAAAGCGCCTCTTCAGCGTTTCAACTGTCTCTTCATGAAACCACGCAAACGGAATCCGCAGACGCGGCTTTTGCCCTGCGTGAAGGCCTTCCTCCCGCGTTATGCGGCGATGGGCGATATCCTCAAACTCATAAATGCGTAGTAATAACGGCTCGCCCGTATCAGGAGGAATAAACTCTAACACATCGCCTTGCATGAGCCTGTTTTTAATATCCAAGACAAAAGCATCGTCCGTCACCTCAACCACGATCCCCGCATAATCCCATGCAGACAGCGTGTGCGTGTCCTCATAGTTATGCGCGTGATGGCTAAGTCGCCCTTCATGAAACGCCAGCGAATAGCCACGCGTTGGAAGCGTCAAAAGCTCGCGCATAAAGGCATCGGGTTTCCATGACATCGGATCGCGCCGCCACGCATCAATCGCCATACGATAAGCGCGAGCCGTCACGGCGGCATAATAAGCGCTGCGGTTACGCCCTTCCACCTTTAACGAGTCAATCCCTATCGCCAAAATCTCATCAAGGCGTGGCATCAAACACAAATCTTTGCTGTTGAGGATATACGAGCCGCGCTCGTTCTCTTCGATCTCTAAAAGCTCATCGGGGCGCTGTTCCTCCACCAAAAAGAAATCAAACAGCTCACGCGTTTGATCATTGAGCGCCAGCTCTTTGAGCGTGCCGTCTTTCAGGCGCATTTTGACTTTGTAATGCCAGCGGCAGGAATTGGCGCAGTTGCCTTGGTTCGCGCCGCGCTCCGCCAAATAGTTCGAGAGCAAGCACCTCCCCGAATAGGTCATGCACATCGCGCCGTGAACGAAGGCTTCCAACTTTATAGTGGGGCACGCAGCGCGGATTTCCTGAAGCTCCGCAAACGATACCTCTCGTGCCAACACAACAAGGCTTGCGCCCATCTCTTGCCAAAACGTCACCGCCGCCGCCGAGCAGACATTCGCTTGGGTCGAGATATGGATTTCTAAGTCGGGCGCGTTTTTACGGACAAACTGGAACACGCCTGGATCCGCGACAATCACGCCATCGGGGGCAACCTTGCGGATCGTTTCCACATAGTCCGGTAGTTTTTCAACATCGCGGTTGTGCGCAAACAAGTTGAGCGTGAGATAGGCGCGTTTGCCATGAGCATGGGCAAAGGCCACGCCTTCAACGACATCGTCCAAAGTAAAATTGGATCGCGTGCGAAGCGACAGGTCGGGCGTGCCCATATAAACGGCATCCGCGCCATACAGAATGGCGACCTTCAATTTTTCCAGCGAGCCAGCCGGCATCAAAAGTTCGGTTGTCACGTCCATGCCGCGCTGGTCGCTTGTTTCTTTTCTGGCTCCATCACCTGTGCGAGCAATCGGAAAATTTCCAAACTGGCCGCCCATGGTGTTTTGCGGTCATTGTAACGGGATGACATAACATCCCAACAATAAAGGGCGTGATCCACTTTACCCAAGCAATTGCCAATTTCCCAATAAATCTTGTCGCTGTTTTTCAGGAAAGCCAAGAAATCAGCCGAACCGATCCTATCCTTAAACATTTTATCGTAACTGGTTTGATAGTCCTTGACGATTTGATCCGTCTTTTGCCATTCCAGTCGCAATTGATCACGGATCATTGTCATCATCGTTGTGACATCCTTTATTTCAGCGGCTGTCAAACCCGCTGGAAAAGTCTCGTTATCCTTGACCCATTTTAATAGCTCAACGAAATGGGGCTGCGCCTTGGCATACTGATAAGTGTAATAAACAATGCCCTTCCATGATGCAAAAATATCCAAAGCGCGTTCTTTGGGAAGACGAAAGCCTTCGATAAGCGGCATCAAGGCTTCAAGATCGCGAGCCTCCCAAATCTTGTCAATCAGCTGGCGCGCCTTATCGTCCGACGACTGGGCATCAGGAAAAGCAGCCATAATCAAAGGCTCAAACTTTTGAAGCATAAAAAGCTCAATCTCCGCCCACATTTCGGCGCTGACCTCAAAATAAGCGGGATCAAGCGTCATACCCTCACGCAGGAAAACGTCCTTCATTAGAAAGGGATCCAAAGAAGGAATGTGCCCCAAAATGGACAACATCTTCATATCATGAGAGAGCGTATCAGGCGTCACAGCGCCCTCCCCGCAATACTCCGTGATCGCGCCTTCCACACCTTTGCTGTGTAGAAAAATCGTGCGCCCGCCTTCGTAAATATCGTTCTGATTGAACGGAAAATAAAGCTTCATCCCGACAGCGACCATCCCCAGCACGCGTTCGCTTTCCGGCACAGCGTCTTTAATCAAAACAATGTGATTAAGCGCTTTGTTGCGAAAGAAAAGGGAAGCCTCAGGATTAACGGCCAGAACGCGGCGCGACATCTCATTGCAATTAAAAACACGGGGACTCCCCGTATCCAGCATCGGTTTAAGATATTTATTAGCCATCAAAAGTCCCTCATAAGCCTATAGCGCCGCGCGTATCGGCCTTATTCAAGTTTGTGCCACGCAAATCCGCGCCTGTTAAATCGGCATCCACCAAGTTTGCCTCTTCAAGATTGGCATCACGCAAGTCAGCATGTGTGAGAAGCGCCCCTTCAAAATTGCCAAAGCTTAAATTGGCATCATTCAGCTTACTATATCTTAAGCTGCACTGCGAGAAATTAGCAGGCCAGCTGACAGGACGCGAGCCGGAAAAACCCGTCATAATCGACATGGGCGAGCAATCAGCCTCGCGCATATCAATCTCTTCCAAAGCGGCCTCGCAAAAGTTGATGCCGCGACAATCCGCTTTAAGGAAAGTCGCCCCTGCCGCATTGCACCCCGACAAGTCTGCCATGGAAAAGGTTCCACTGTTAAACGACGCGTTACGCAGCAAAGCATTCTTCAAATTGGCAGCCTGCAGCTGAACGCCGTTAAGAACAGCCGCAGCCAGATTGACGCCTGATAAATCGGCCTGTGCGCCTTGCCTTCCAATAGAGCTAATCCATAAATGATGACTGGCCAAAATTTCCTGTATCTCAATGTCCAAATGCTCCAGATTGCGCGGCAATTTATCTGTCATCACAGAAACTTGCGTATAATCGCCCCTATCGATGACGCTGGCGGTTAGATCAGCCTTTTCAAACGTCGCGCCTTTAAGGATCGCGCCGCTGAGAATGACCGAGTTCATGTTGGTTCCCGAAAAATCGCAGTTGGTCAAATCCGCCTGAGAAAAGGAAACGCCGCGCAGATTGCTCCCCGCAAAGTTCACGCCCGATAGTTTAGCGCCGCGAAAGTTGGCAAAGCTGAGATCCGTTGAAAGCGCCACCGCGCTGGAAAACCGCGCGCGCTCTGCCGAGGCATGGCGGAACACGGTATCTTTCATGCGTGATTTTTGGCTGCCTTGATCGTGAACGGGGGCAATATCACCATCCCCACCACGCTGCAAAAGCGACCCTTCGCCAAAATTGGCTTCTGTCAAAAGGGCGCCGGTAAAATCAGCCGCCCGCATATGCGCCCCGCGCAAATCCGCCTGTATAAGATCAGCCTTCTGAAAATCACAACGATTCAGGTTGGCTCCAAAAAAGTTGGCGCGCTGGACGATGCTTTCGGCAAAGCAACTCCCGTCCATGATGGAGCCGACAAAGTCAGCCTCGCTGAGAAGCCGTTTGGAAAAATCAAGATTACGCGCATTCGCCATCGTCAAATCAAGACGATGGGAATTATTAAGCCCCTTTAAGAAGCGCTCGTGTAGCCCAAGCATCGGCTCAAGCTCTTCTTGCGTCACTAATCCCATGGATCACGCGTCCTTATCGCTGGCTGAGGAAGGTTTCCCCAGAAATATCAACCGATAAGATATACAGCCAAGAGCGTTACGATTGCGTTAACCGCGCTGACGCGCCTTTAAAACATCGACATAAGCAGCCATATCGGCCAAAGGCTTACGCGCAACCTTGGTGTCCATGGCGGCCTGCGCCACGGCGGGCGGCACACGCGTCATCATACGGGGATCGAACGGCGTCGGGATGATGTAACTTGGCCCAAAGACAAGTTCTCGCCCTTCATAAGCCGCCTTAACCTCGTTAGGCACGGCCTCATGCGCCAAGGCGGCAATAGCCTTCACCGCCGCAATCTTCATCTCTTGATTAACGCACGAGGCGCGAACGTCTAACGCCCCCCGGAAGATATAGGGAAAGCCAAGGACGTTATTAATCTGGTTCGGATAGTCCGAGCGCCCCGTCGCCATAATCGCATCACCTCGAACGGCGGCCACTTCTTCTGGCGTGATTTCAGGATTAGGATTAGCCATCGCAAAGATAAGGGGCTTTGCCGCCATGTTTTTGACCATGTCTTGCGTCATCGCCCCCTTGGCCGAGAGACCAACAAAGACGTCTGCCCCCGCAACAGCCTCAGCCAACGTCCGCGCCGCTGTCTCTACGGCAAAGGATTCTTTATAAGGGTTCATGGACTCCGTCCGCCCCTTATAAATCACGCCTTTTGTGTCGCACATCGTGATATTTTCGGCCTTAAGACCGATGCTTTTGAACAACGTCGCGCAAGCAATCGCCGCAGCGCCAGCGCCATTGATAACCATCTTGGTCGTCTCAATCGAGCGCCCTGTTAGCTCCAGCCCGTTCAAAAGGCCAGCGCTGGCGATAATCGCCGTGCCATGCTGATCGTCATGAAAAACGGGAATATCCATGATGGCAGAAAGCCGCTTTTCAATCTCAAAGCACTCTGGCGCTTTGATGTCTTCCAGATTGATGCCGCCGAAGGAAGGCCCCAGAAAACGAACGCAGTTGATAAACTCTTCGACATTTTCCGTGTCAACTTCAAGATCGATGCCGTCAATATCGGCAAAGCGTTTGAACAGAACCGCCTTACCCTCCATGACGGGCTTGCCCGCCAGAGCGCCCAGATTGCCAAGGCCTAACACAGCCGTTCAGTTTGCAATGATGGCAACAATGTTTCCCTTGGCCGTGTAATCATAAGCCTTGGAAGGGTCTTCCTGAATCTTCAGGCAAGGCGCAGCCACACCAGGAGAATAGGCCAAAGACAAGTCACGCGCATTGGCAAGCGGCTTAGTTGGCATAATTTGCAACTTACCAGGGCGACCATTGGCATGCAGGGCAAGAGCTTCTTCGTCAGTGATACGGGCAGGTTTCTCGGTCATGATTGTCAGATACTCAATTACAATGAAAGGAAAAAATCCAAAAGGTGGGCGGGACGTTAACGGGATGTTAACAGGATATTAAACAGATGGCTAGTTCTATTCTTATATAGTCCGTCCGCTTGAAAACCCGAAAAATTTTTCTCCGCCAAGCCACAT
>DYNT01000213.1 GCA_020720905.1 Micavibrio aeruginosavorus | reverse complement strand
GGGACGCTTAAGCGATTCCAGAGCCATAATGGCCGCCGTCATCTCCATCCGGTAGTTGGTCGTCTCGGCCTCGCCGCCCGATAGTTCCTTTTCCGAGCCTTTATAGCGCAGCAAAGCGCCCCAGCCGCCGGGCCCCGGATTGCCACTGCACGCGCCGTCTGTAAAAATCTCGACAATCTCATGGGTTTTCGTCATAACGATTCCGTAGTAAAAGAGGTTTCTTGTATCAGTATTATACAGCACGATTCTCTCCAAAGTCACCCTTGTGCATGAAAGAAGTCTCTTTTGCGTATTCTCTTTATCACGTCAAACCGCATTGGCGATGCCGTTCTCACAACGGGGCTTTTGGCGTGGTTAGAGGCCGCCCACCCCAAGGCGCGGTTTACAATCGTCTGTGGCCCCGTGGCCGCCGACCTTTTCCGCGCCGTCCCGCGCCTTGAGAATCTTGTCATCTTAAAAAAGAAAAAATATCATGGTCACTGGGTTTCTCTGTGGCAGCAGTGCATCGGCACGCGGTGGGATTTGATCGTCGATTTGCGCAACAGCATCGTCTCTCGCTTGTTGATGGCGCGGCATAAAGTTTATAAGCCTGCGCATCCTTCGGGCGGCCATAAGGTTGAAGACCTCGCCAGTATCCTTTGCCTTTTCCCACCACCTGCTCCGCGCCTGTGGCTGGATAAAACGGCTCTACGGCAAGCTGACGCGCTGATCCCATCCCCTCTCCCGCTTCTTCTTGCTCTTGCCCCCGCCGCTAACTGGCCGCCCAAGCAATGGCCCATCGAAAACTTTATCGCGCTTGCCAAAAAACTGACGGCAGAAGGCGAGCCCTTGGCCGATGCCAAACTTCTCATCGTTGCCGCGCCGCATGAGCGTGAACAAATTCTGCCGCTTATCAATGCTTTTCCAGAAGGCAGGATCATCGATGCCACCCACCATGACCTTCTCACCGTAGCCGCCTGTCTTCAAAAGGCGAGGCTGTTCGTCGGCAATGATTCCGGCCTTATGCATATCGCAGCGGCGATGGACACGCCCACCTTGGGCTTGTTTGGCCCAGGCCATGAAGCCATCTATGGCCCATGGGGCACAAAGACAGCCGTCGTCCGCACGCCCGAAAGCTCAGCCGAGCTCCTCGCCCGCCTGCCCTATGCGGGAGCCTTCGCGCCCCTGCTTATGGACAGCCTCACGGTGGAGGCAGTTTATAACGCTTCACAGGCGCTTATCAAAAAAGATGGTTATAGTCCGTCCGCTTGAAAACCCGAAAAATTTTTCCCCGCCAAACCGCATAAACCAAAGAGAAACAAGCAAACGCGGCCAAAAAGTTTTCGGGTTTTCAAGTTGACGTAGTATAATAGCAGGCGGTTATAAACAACTTTCTGTCCTTTT
>DYNT01000212.1 GCA_020720905.1 Micavibrio aeruginosavorus | reverse complement strand
CAAGCCCATCGCCAACACTGATGTTCTTTGCTTTGGTCCGCAAAACCTTAATCCAGATTTATTACCCGAAGGCGTTTTGCATCCGCGCCGCATTCAATCGGGCGTAATCGCAGGCGTGCAGGATTACGGCAATAAAATTGGCATTCCCACCGTCAACGGCGCAATCTTATATGATGAAGGCTACACAGCCAACCCGCTGGTCTTTTGTGGGTGTGTGGGCATAGCCCCCAAAGGAAAACATCGTAAGAATCCACAGGCTGGCGACCGTGTCATCATCCTCGGCGGACGCACAGGGCGTGATGGATTACGCGGCGCGACCTTCTCCTCCATGACAATGGACGCCCAAACAGGCGAGGTCTCTGGCGCGTCCGTTCAAATTGGCGACCCCATCACCGAAAAAGGATTAATTGATGTCATCGTCCGCGCCCGTGACCTGAACCTATACAACGACATCACCGATTGTGGCGCAGGCGGCTTGTCCTCTGCTGTAGGTGAAATGGCATCCTCCATTGGTTGCGATGTGGACTTGCTCAACGTGCGCCTCAAATATCCTGGGCTTGCCCCCTGGGAAATCTTCCTCTCCGAAGCGCAGGAACGCATGGTACTGGCGGTTGCCCCCCAAAACCTCCCTGCCCTGAAAAACCTCTGCGACACCTTCGACACTGAATTAACAGACATCGGCGCATTCACTGGCAAAGGTCGCCTCACAGTGCGCTACAGCAGTCAAGTTGTGCTGGACCTCAACAACGAATTTCTGCACGAAGGCATTCCACAAAGAAACCTCACTGCCATCATCCAGCCCCCAGCCGCCCCCTCATCCATCCGTTTATCCGCTTCCCAATCCGTTACTAAATCCGTTACTCAATCCGTTTCCGAAATTTTGCTAACCCTCCTTTCCTCTCCCAACATCGCCAGTAAAGCCGCCGCCGTTCGCCTCTATGACCATGAAGTGCAGGGCGGAACAGTAGTCAAACCGCTGACAGGCATCGAAGCAGACGCCCCGTCTGACGCCGCAGTCATCAAGCCAATTGGCACAAGCGGAATGAAAGGCATTGTCCTGTCAAATGGCATTAATCCCGAATACGGCAAACGCGACGCCTACAAAATGGCATGGTCTGTCATGGATGAAGCCATCCGTAACGCAGTTGCCGTTGGCGCCGACCCTCAACAAATTGCTGTGCTGGATAATTTTTGCTGGGGAGACCCGCTTCGCCCCGAAACGCTCGGATCGCTCGTTGAAGCCTGTCGCGGATGTCATGATGCGGCGCTGTTTTATGGAACGCCCTTTATCAGCGGCAAAGATTCACTCAACAACGAATACCTCGGCGCCGATGGTTTACGCCATTCCATTCCGCCCACTTTATTAATCTCTGCCATTGGCATGATTGA
>DYNT01000066.1:1034-7453 GCA_020720905.1 Micavibrio aeruginosavorus | reverse complement strand
AATCCCGTTTCATTTTGAAAAAACAAACAGACCTCGGATTCAACGCATAGGTAGTCGTCACACAGTTTGACCCCTCCCCGAAGATTTTACGCGCTACGCTCATAAAATCTTCGCCCCTCCCGCAAGGGGAGGGTGGTTTTCGTGCCCTTGTTAACCTGAGTTAGGAACCCTGCCCACTCTTGAAGGGAAAGAAGCACATTAACGAAAAATTAACGGGGGGGGTAATGTTAGACCATGCTTGCGTTACTGTCTTGCTCTCACCATTTAAGGAGTACCACCCTCATGCGTCACATCGTTTTTCTTATGGCCTTTTTTCTTTTGACAAGCGCTACGCCTGCGATGGCCGCCTATGTTGTCGGCGGCGTCTGCACTCAAATGGGAGCAACCCTTATGGCTACCGATCAAAAAAACCTTATAGCTTGCCTTAAGAATGATTCTGGCGCTCTTGTTTGGAAGGGGATGACGACAGCAACGCCTGCAGCTCAAATAAAAGCAGGAACAGGCAATCTCGTCATGGCGTCGTCTGGAACTTATTCACAGCTAACCGTGGAGATAGTCTCAAAGTTTGCACCGCAAGATGGATCGCATACAGGTTTTGCCGATTATACAGTTTTTGTCAATGGTGCTGCTGTGGGCACAATAAGCAACAGCATTTCTGTATCAAAAACTGGAAAAAAAGGACATTATTGGGGCTATCAAAATACAGGGGTTTCAATGAAAACATTTAACGTTGTCATTAGCCCCGGCATGTCCGTGCAAGTCCATTGCTCTAGTTCAAATCTTCTTATCTCAAGTGATATCGTCGCTAATCTGTCGCAATAAGGCTGTGATCTAGCAGTTTGCTGAAAAATTAGAGTTTTTTTTGGCTCTCCTCAAACGAGAGAGAAGAAAGTTGACGGTAAGCCAATCCCTTGCGGAGGGAGGGATGGTGGCGTTAAAGGGCAAACTTATCAATCCGTTTTAAGAAAAAGCCAAAAAGTTTTCGGGTTTTCAAACGGACGTAGTATATGACATAGTATATAATGCCCTTGCGTCAAACTATTACGGATTACTGAAACGATGACATCGATCACCCTTGATGACGCCAAAGCGGATGTCTTGCGCCGCGTCAAAGCGTCTGGAACATCCTTTGCCACTGGCATGCGCGTTTTGCCGCGTGAGAGACGCGAGGCGATGTACGCGCTTTACGCCTTTTGCCGCGAGGTTGACGATATCGCCGATGACTCGCCCTCCGCTGCGGTGCGCGAGGCAGGCTTAGCTCTTTGGCAAAAACGCATCCATGCCCTTTTTTCCAAAGGAGAGGCCGAGGATAGCATCAGCCTCGCTCTTTTGCCCGCCATCGCGGCCTATCGATTGATCGAAGACGATTTTCAGGCCATCATCGAAGGCATGGCCATGGACGCGCGGGAGGCCATCGTCGCGCCCTCTTTAAAAGATTTGGACACCTATTGCGATCACGTCGCCAGCGCGGTGGGACGCGCCTCGGTACGGATTTTTGGGGACGCCAGTAAGGACGCCCTAGGCGTCGCGCACCATCTTGGCCGCGCCTTGCAACTGACCAACATTCTGCGCGATCTGGCTGAAGACGCGCAAAGAGGCCGCCTGTATCTGCCCAAGGAAATGCTTATGCAAAACGGCCTGACGATTCTTAAGCCTCTTGATGTTCTGATGCACTCCGCCTTGCCCGCCGCATGCCGCGCCGTCGCCCAAATCGCCCTCACCCATTTTATGGAAACCGACAAGGCTATGGCCGCATGTGATCCCACCGCTATGCGCCCCGCCCGTATCATGCGTGACTATTATAAGGCGATTTACAACGCGCTGCTCAAGGCCGATTGGCAGGATCCAACACGCCGCGTTTCCCTGTCCTTTTGGCAAAAACTGCGCCTCGCGCTACGCTTGAAAACCTGAAAAGGTTTTTCTCTTTAAAGCTTCTTCCCCAAAAGCCACCTACCTTCTTGCACTTGCCAAACAATCAGCCCCGGAACGTAGAGGAGCAGGTCGCGGCAGCGGCGGATGACGGCCAGCGCCGCAGCAATCTCTGGCGTTAATCCCAACATCGAACCGAACAAAAGGAAGCCAGCCTCTTGCACGCCTAGCGCGCCCGGCACGACAAAGGCCGCGCTGCCGGTTGCTTGAATAAGGGCCTCAATCATCATGCATTCCAGAAGGGAAAGCGGATGACCAAGGAAATACAGCGCCAGCCAAATCTCAACGCTGCACAGCGCCCATGAAACAAACTGCATCACAAAGCAGTAAAAGGCTTTGCCGCGCCGCCGGTACATCGTGCGCACCGCGTGATCCAGCCGCGCTGCGTTCCCTGCAAAACGCGCCCATTTGTCACGAAAAAGCGCCCTAAAAAGCTTCTCAAACAGGCCAAAAAAGCCGATTTTCTGCACATAAAGAAGCGCCCCAATAACAGGCGCGGTTATCACAAGTCCCCACAACAATTGCGCCGTAACGCTTTGATCCGCCACGCGCATCAAAAACAGCCAAACGCCCAATAAAACGAAAACGAATTGCGCGATGACCGAGGTGGTAATCTCAACAACTGTTGAGGCAATGGCAGGCGCTTTGCGTAGGCCATGTTTCATCATCACGCGCACCGAGACGATCTCACCCCCAATGCGGGCGACAGGCATAAGATTATTGATCGAGGCGCGAATCCACAGGACATAAAGGAAAAAAAGTTTCCCCTTTTTCACGCGTCCAGGCAATAAAGCTTGCCAGCCAAGGACGCAGGCAATCATCGGCACACTATGGAAAAGACTGGTCCAGACAATGCCCCAACCAGCCTGTCGCAACGCTTGCAGGACTTGATCATAACCCGACCATGCTATCACAGCCGTGGCGATGACAAGCCCGATAAGACCCAAAAACGACGCCAACCGGATCATAAAACGCCTTCAAGCAACGTGACCGTTTCATCGATCATGCGGCTATCGCCAGCGGCCAAAATCTGTCCCTTCGATTCACGGGTCAGCGTTTTTCCTTGCCAATCGGTCATGCGCCCCCCAGCGCCTTCCACCACGGGAACCAGCGCGGCAAAATCGTACAGGCTTAAATCGTGTTCGATGCACACATCGATATAGCCAGAGGCAAGAAGGCCATAGGAATAACAGTCGCCACCAACCGTCGTCGTCTTGGCCTTCTTGGCCACGCGGCGATAGGCATCCAGTGACACCGCATTGCCAAACGGAAAAGCCTGCGCCCCCATGCACACCACCGCGTCAAAAAGGCTGGCGCAGGAACGGGCGCGGCAACGCTGCCCATTCAAGGTTGTTTCATGCCCTGCCGCGCCGATCCAGCGTTCTTGAAGGATAGGCTGATCAATCACGCCCAAAACGGGCACGCCTTCATGTAAGAGGGCAATGAGCGTCCCGAACAAAGGCTTGCCAGAAACAAAAGCGCGAGTCCCATCGATGGGGTCAATAACCCACACATACTCGACATTTTCACGCTCAACCCCGAACTCCTCACCGATGATGCCGTCATTGGGGCGCTCTTGCGCCAAAAGAACGTGCAGGACTTGCTCAGCCTTGCGATCCGCAGCCGTAACGGGGGAAAGATCGGCCTTTCCCTCAATAGCCAAAGGCGTGCGATAAAAACCGCGAATCACATCGCCGCTGACATCCGCCAGCTGATGCGCCAAAGCCAACAAATCGGGGGAACATAAAGAAAGAGGCATAAAAGGGATCCTTTGATGTTAGCTTTAACCCAGTTGATCGTCTCTCATACGTTTACAACCTATATAGCGGCTCCACAATAAAATAGACCTCTTGCATAAACCACCGTCATTCCGCACGAAGTCCCGCGTAGATCGGGACGAAGATGCGGAATCTGATTTGTTTTCTTCTTCATCGCAAACCAAATCAGATTCCGGATAGTTTTTCGGCGCTCATGCGCCGCAAAACTTCCGGAATGACGAGAAGTTTGTTGGAATCTTGAAGGTTATGCAAGAGCTCTAATGATTAAACAAATGGGATGCCAGCCTACGCTGGCATGACGGGATGTGTGTTTAAAATCAACCCATATCGTCTCCCTGCGACCTGTCGCGCCGAAGCTGCGAAGCAGCGCAGGGGGAAGGCGGGGATCCCATTCTCTTGTTTTTTATGCTGCCAGAAAGCCAACGCTTCAACTGTTTTGGGTAGACCCCGTTTTAAAACCGCCAGTTGAAGCCGAGGCGCAGGCTGTTGGCGGAGGCTTCGGGGGCTTGGGTGAGTGAGGAGGAGAAGTCAACGCTCGCCTGCGCCGTGAGGGGCATCGCCACGCCGAGGTTCATCTCAAAGGCATCGCGAGGCGCTGCCGCCGCCGCGCTCGTGAAGCTAGAGGAGCCATCAAAGTTATACCGCCCCACCGGCTCGGCCTGTCCGATCAAACGCCGCCAGCCTAGCTGAGCTTTGAGGAGCTTGTACGCCTTCTGCCCCTGCGCTCCCTCGCCGCCAAAGCTAAGCTGCTGCGTCAACCGAATCCCCGTCAGCGTGTTTCCTTGGCTTGCAAGATCATGCCTCGCCCGCAACGCCCCATCGCCACCCGTTTCCTTGATCTTCTCGCTCAGCATCATCCCATAATTGAGCTGCGCAAACGGCTCTATCCACACTGTTGCCGCAGGCTCAAAGCCATACGCGGCCTCGACGCTTCCGCCTAAACTGTGTGCGCCATAGTCCGCCCGTAGCCGGTCGCCATAGCCCGCAAAGGCCACCGTCCGGTCTGTCTCAATCTGGTGCAGCCCATACTGTCCGCCGACACGCAGCGCCAGCGCACCCAACCTCTTCATGCCCTGCGCGCCCAGCCTATAGTGCGCCGCATCGCCGCTGGCGCTGTTATCGCTTGCTGTTCGCAGATCATACGCGCTGCGCCCATAGTTAAACACAAGCCCTAATTGATCCGCCAGCCCCATGCGGCCAAGAGCTCCACCAGCGGGCGCGGCATAGCCAAAGGCAAGCCCTCGCTCTTTCCTTCTAAACACATGCGTGTTGCTGGCATCGCCGTTCCTCTCCCCAGTATCGCCATAAGCTTGCGCCCATAGACCCGCAGGATCCCCTTGCATCCGTCCCGCTATCAGCGCCGCAAAGCCCTCCTCGCCCTCGGCCAAAGCGCCCTTAATGGCTGCGTGCAGCTCTCCGCTTAACGCCTGCATCCCGCTTTGGCTTCCGACCACCGTGCTTTGCCCTGCCATGGCGTCTCGCGCTTCGCTCCCCGTGCCAAGACTATCCAAAGCCTCGCCAACCGCCCTTTGGTTCTCTGTCGCGGCAACAGAAGAGAACGTCGTGCCGTTGCGCGTGAACGTCGCATAAGCGTGCGTCGCATCATAAGACAGTGCCGCGTCAAGAAACAGCGAGGTCGTGTTCAGCGTAATCGCATCAAACGTACCGATCACATTGGCCGCTGTCAAAAACGTGTACGTCGTCCCAAGTCCATAAGCGCCCCCCGCCTCAGGCAGAAGGTTCACTGTGCCGCCCGTGATGTTCGCATTCCCCGTCGCGATGATCAGATCGCTTTGCCCTTGCGCGTTCACCTCAACGTCATAGATCGAGCCCGCCGCAAAGTTCACATCCCCCACGACATTCAGCGTGCCGATAGAATTGCCAGGCGCAATCGTTGCGCCAGCGTTGATCGTGGCATCGCCGCCGATGGTTCCACTCCCCTGCAGTGTCCCGCCGCTGTTGACATCAACATCGCCGCTGACCGTTCCGTTATTGCTGAACGTGCTGCCCGTCCCCACCACAACATCCCCGCCAATGCTCCCCGCAGAGCCAAGGCTGGCCGTGCTGGTGCCGCTTAACGTCAGATCGCCCGCAATGGCCGAGGTGATGGTGCTTTTGCCACCGTCGGTCAGCGCAACATCCCCGCCATACGAACCGGATAAAAACAGCTCAGCCGCTGTGGACACCGTGGTCGTCCCCGTAAAGGCCGACAGATCCCCCGTTAAAGACGTGATGCCAGAAAGCACCATAATCGATCCGCTGCCCGTGATGGCCGAGGCAAGGGTGTAGTTGCTGGCCGTATGGTTCAAGATAAGGCCCCCCGTTCCTGCCCCGAACGTGATCGTCGGCGCCGAGACGCTCCCCGCCGTCACCGCCGCGTTCCCCTGTGCCGCCCCTATATTCAGCGTGCCCACAGAACCTGCGTTGAGACCAAGCGTCAGGGTCGCACTGGAGGAAACCAAACCGCCTTCTGATACTGTCACAGACCCGTTGGAGCCTGCGGAGTAGCCTATATAGCCGGTTGTATTTGAAACCGTACCGCTGGCCGTGATGGCAAGCGTGCCCGTACCGCTGCGGCCGACATACAAGGAAGAAGAATTAGTCCACTTGGAGCCTTCTCCCGATACTGTCACAGACCCGTTGGAGCCTGCGTAGGTGCCTATATAGCCGGTTGTATTTGAAACCGTACCGCTGGCCGTGATGGCAAGCGTG
>DYNT01000066.1:0-934 GCA_020720905.1 Micavibrio aeruginosavorus | reverse complement strand
TTAGTCCACTTGGAGCCTTCTCCCGATACTGTCACAGACCCGTTGGAGCCTGCGTTAAAACCAATATAACCGATGTTGCTGCTCGTGAGCACGCCTCCTCCCGCTATCGCTAAGGAGCCCGTGGCGGTGTTGCCAATATAAGAAAACCTATTCACAGCCCCTGCGCTTGTCACGATAGGCGCGTTCGTTAAGGTGTTGATGGTGATATCCGTCGTAGTAATCGGGACACTGCCCGTATCCCAATTTGTTCCCGTGGCCCAATTCGTATTCGTCGCGCCCGTCCATGTCGCAGCGGTGGCGGGGGACATCGCCGCCATCATCCCCATCACCATGATGACAAGAATCTCAAGGCGCAAGGCAGCCACCCAGCCCGCCCCCTTATCAAGGAGGGGGTCACACACAAAGGTAGGCCGTCCAAGCCCTATGAAATGATTCGTTCTCATATGTGAATTTTAACTGTTTCCTTGCCGTAAGGATAGCCTACAACAGGGCTACAAACGCGAATTAAACTAGGAAATGGCGGATGGGGTGGGATTCGAACCCACGGTGAGGTTACCCCCACGCCGGTTTTCAAGACCGGATCCTTAAACCACTCGGACACCCATCCACGCAGAATCTTAAATCGTCTATACCTCTTCCACTTCAAGAGTTGGCAAGCGGCAAAGAAAACAAATGGGATCCCCGCCCCCGTCTTCGCTACGCTTCGACGCGTCAAGCAGCCCCTGTCGCGCCGAAGCCTCTGGCGGAGGCGGAAGGCGGGCATCCCATTTTCTTGTTTTTTTCTATCTTCCAGAAAACCAACTCTTCATTCACGAGGGGGATATATTAATCCGACCATAAGTTAGTTCACAAAAAAACAAACAATCCCGTTGTCATCCTCGCGAAAGCGGGGATCCAGCTGCGCGGCGTCTGCCGCGCATATGAGTCAAAAAGA
>DYNT01000065.1 GCA_020720905.1 Micavibrio aeruginosavorus | reverse complement strand
GTTTCTGCTGCTTGGCGGAGAAAAACTTTTCGGGTTTTCAAGCGGACGGACTATACCCAAAACAGTTCAAGAGTTGGCACTCAAATCGCCCTCCCGCAAGGGGAGGGTGATTTGTGGTGATTGTCTTTGCCAACTCTTCATTCACGAGGGGTATAGCCCATATTTTTCATTCACGAGGGGGCTATTGTTTTTGGGGGCAGGCGGCAGGGCGGAGAAAAGTTTTTCAAGTTTTCAAGCAGACGAGCTATAATAAAGCCTCTTGTTTTTTAGAGGGTTAGTCCTTAATGTCTTGTTATGAAACAGCCCCTTCGCCTTGCCCCGTCTATTCTTTCTGCTGATTTCTCCCGTTTGGGGGAGGAGGTTCGCGCCATTGATGAAGCTGGCGCGGATTTAATCCATATCGACGTGATGGATGGGCATTTTGTTCCTAATTTGACAATTGGCCCTGCGGTTATTCATGCGTTGCGCCCTCATACGGCCAAACCCTTTGATGTTCACCTGATGATTGCGCCAGCCGATCCGTTTATTGAAGCGTTTGCGAAAGCAGGCGCGGATATCATCACGGTGCATCCGGAAAGCGGCCCCCATCTGCATCGCACGATACAAACCATTAAGGGCTTGGGCAAGAAGGCGGGCGTGGCGCTGAACCCCGCGACGCCCCTATCTGTTATTGAAGGCCTTTGGGGGGATGTTGATTTGGTTCTTGTGATGTCGGTCAATCCCGGCTTTGGCGGGCAGTCTTTTATTGAATCGCAGCTTGAGAAAATAAAAGCTTTGCGGGCGATGATCGATGCCAGCGGGCGCGTGATCGATCTTGAGGTTGATGGCGGCATTAATGCTCAAACAGCGCCCCGCGTGATGGCGGCTGGCGCTGATATGATGGTGGCGGGCACGGCGGCGTTCACAGGCGGCGCGGCGCACTATGCCGCTAATTTAGCGGCGCTACGCGGTTAAACAAAAGGGGGCTTGGGCGCGTATGGACAACAGCCCCGTTAAAATGCTTCGACAAATCAAGCGGCGCGTTCAGGCTGTTACGTATGGCAACCCGCTTTATCGTATGATGCTCGATCAAGGCCCTGTGCCGGATCGGCTTCGTCTTTCGATCCCTGACCCTTGGCCGGGGGATGCCAAGCTGGGGCAGGCGCTTATCGCCAGCCAGCCCGCTCTTTTCGACGAAGGCTCCTCCTTGGGGGATGCGGGACAAAACAGAACGCTGACCTTTGATGTCTTGCGCGATTTGCGGGCGGTAGGCAGCGATTTGGCGCGGCGTAAGGCCGTTTCCATGATTCATGAATGGATTCAAGATCAAGAAGAGTGGGATGAG
Source organism: Micavibrio aeruginosavorus (assembly GCA_020720905.1). Lineage (GTDB taxonomy): Bacteria > Pseudomonadota > Alphaproteobacteria > UBA9219 > UBA9219 > UBA8914. The sequence continues at coordinate 6,143 of DYNT01000065.1, read as the reverse complement.
GCCGCGTGGGCTCCCGATGTGTTGGGAGAGCGTCTTGCCAACTGGATCGCCTTTTTCGATTTCTATGGCGCGACGGCCAGCCATGACTTCACAAAGCAAATGATTATCAGCATGGTGCGGCAGTTGCGCCATTTGATCCATGTAGCCCCTTCCCATCTAACAGGTGTGGAAGGGCTTTGCGTGATTAAGGGGCTTATCTATGGCGGCTTGGCTTTGATTGATGGCCAGCGGGCTTTGGGCATTGCGCTGGATTTGCTGAAGCGTCAAATAGACGCCGAAGTCCTTCCCGATGGCGGCACAGTTTTTCGGAATCCTGCGATTCATGGCGCGATGCTGCGTCTTTTGATTGATCTTCGCACGGCGCTTCGCGTGGCGCAGATGGAAATTCCGCCTGAGCTAACCTTGGCCATCGCATGGATGGTTCCTGTGCTAAAATTCTTTCGCCATGGCGATGGTGGCTTGGCGTTGTTTAACGGCGCGCGCGAGGGATCGGCGCTTATGCTGGATGCAATCTTGACGATGGCCGAGGTGAAAGGGCGCACGCTCAAGCGTTTGGCGCATATGGGGTATGAGCGCATGACCGCAGGGCGTAGCCTTTTGTTGGTGGATGTCTCTGGTCCGCCGCCGCGTCCTTATGATCACAAGGCGCATGCGGGGCTGATGAGCTTTGAGTTCAGCGTAGGGCGCGAGCGTCTTATCACCAACTGCGGCGCGCAGGAAAACCATGATCCTGCATGGCGGCGGGCTTTGGCCGCCACGGCGGCGCACAACACCGTGACGCTTGGTGATACCAATGCGTGCGAGGTGTTGGTGGAGGGCGGGATTGGCCATCGACCTCGCGTTGTGGACGCTCAGCGGTTTGAGCAAGAGGGCGTGCAATATATTGATATCACGCATGATGGGTATCTATCGCGCCAGCGCATCATGATGCAGCGCGTTCTGGCTTTGACGGAAGAGGGCGACGAGGTGCGCGGCAAAGATATTGTGACGGGGGCAGCAGGGCGTGATTTTACAGTGCGGTGGCATAGTCATCCTGATGTCAATGTGATGCTGGCGCAAGGCGGTCGCTCGGCGCTGCTGCGCACGCCATCGGGAAGTGGGTGGCGTTTTCGTGTGCATGGAAGTCTTGGCGAGGGCTTGGGTCTTGAGACAAGCGTCTATTGCGCCAAGGGGGGGGCTCGTCGTACGCTACAGTTGTTTGTGACGGGGCGAACAACGGCGTCTCCCTTACTTGTGGAATGGACTTTGACGCGTGAAAAAACAAAGAAAGGTAATCGGGCATGAAAAAGATTTTTCTTAAAAGGGCGTCACAAGGGCGCGGGTTTTCTTTAACGGAAACCATCATTGTTTTGGGCGTGGTAGGGCTTGTCATGGCGGCCATCTGGGCAACGGCCAGTGTTGTGCGCGCGCGTCAACCCATTCAAGATACGGTGCAGCTTGTGACAGAAATTGCCAGCAACGTGCGCGGTATTTATGCGGGGTTTTCCACGGCTATGCCGCCTTTGGCCGTGGCGGGGCAGGCGGCTGCTGGCCTTTTTCCTGATGGCATTGTCAATGATGCAGGCACCAATACGATTAACGCATGGGGCGGCACTTTCTTTTTGAATTTTAATTCACCCGTGGGCTTGGGCTTTTCCATCGAAATTTCTCTGCCTGCTACGATGGCCGCCACCGAACGATTGGAGGCTTGTCTTGGCATGGTCACGCGTCTTCCTGCAACGGCGACGAATTATGGAGGGGGCTTTGCGGGGACTCTTCCTATAGCAGCCGTGGCAACAGACCCGACGCAGGGCACATCGCCGTCTTTGGCGCTTCTTCGTAATGGGGGCGCTTGGGTGAATGTTACGGCAAGCACTGTTGATCAAATCATTACAGCCGTTCCCGATTGCAGGGGGATTGCGTTTTATTACAAGATTTAGCGGTTAGGCGTTGCCGTTTTCGCGCTTTTCCATGCGTTCATAGTGGCGTAGATAGCGGTCTGTAATCAGCTCGGTGCGGAAGATAATGCACACGTCAATCGTGTTGAATTGATGATCGATATAAGCGCCATCGCCAATGGTGCACCCTACGCGCAGATAGCCCTTGATAAGCGGAGGCAGGGCGGCAAGCCCCGCTTTTTCATCGAGCGTGATGTTGTTGAATTCTAGGCTATCCAACGCTGCTTCCGGATCGAATGCTTCCTTGGGCAGCCTGTTCATTGCGACATACACATCGGGCAAAGCGCGGGCACGCAGCGCAGGCGGCGCAAGGTGATAGTGGTAGAGATACGAAAGAGCAACCTTGTGTTCTTCAGGATCAGTTCCATGAAGGCTGGCGCAGCCGAACATCAGCTTGATGTCGTGACGGAACATATAGGCGGCAAGGCCTTTCCATAAAATATTCATCACGATGCCTGTGCGATAGTCCTTATGAATGCACGAGCGGCCAAGCTCTAAAATCTCGCCGTCATAGTTAAGCAGGGGGGCGATGTCAAACTCGCTGGAGGAATAGAACGCGCCGTTCTTGGCTGCCGCTTCGCGGCGGATCAGGCGGTAGGTTCCGACGACTTTTTGGGAGTCTTCAAGATCATTATTGATGACCAACAAGTGTTCGCAGCAATCATCCATGGCGTCAAAGTCGCGCTTTTGCGCCGCGACGTCAGGATCGGGGTTCGCGCCCATCTCTTCAAAAAAGACTTGATAGCGAAGCTTTTGGGCGGCGATGATTTCTTGGGGAGACTTGGCCAATCTGACTTGAAGAGAGCCAACGATCAGGTCTTTTTCAAGCAAGGCGAGTAAAGTTTCTTGGCGCATAGCTATCCTTTGTCAGGCGATGGAATCGGAGCTGAGATTAATAAAAAAGCGCAGTCATCCTATAGCATGGGAGCGGGGCGGATGCCAAGGCGTAAAAAGAGGGTGAGGGTTAGGCAAGAGGTCTATACCAAAAACAGTTCAAGAGTTGGCAAGCAGTAGACCCTTTGCTTACTCCACCGTCATCCCGCACGAAGCGATGCGTCAGCATCGCGAAGATGCGGGATCCAGCCTGCCTTGCCGAAGCTGCGACGCAGCGTAGCAGGTTGAAAGCTTTTTCTTTTTTCACAAAACCGCAGAATCGTCCCCAGTTCCCTGGATCCCGCATCACGCGTCTGGCGCTTCCGCGCCATCCGCTGTGCGGAATGACGAAGAACGGGACAGGAGGAAATCTCGTTTTTTGTTTTTTCTGCTGCCAGAAAACTAACGCTTCATTCGCGAGGGGTGTGCTTGAATTTATGGCGCTTTTTTACCCGTCCGTCTGGCGGTGCCAAGGCCGATTTGCTTGGCCAGTTTGCTCCGTTGCTTGGCATAGTTGGGCGCTACCATCGGATAATCGGCGCCAAGGCCCCAACGCTCCCGGTACTGTTCAGGGGTCATGTTATAGGCCGTTTTGATGTGGCGCTTCAGCATTTTCAGCTTCTTGCCGTCTTCAAGGCATACGATATATTCCGGCATCACGGACTTGCGAACAGAAACGGCGGGGTCAGGGCGCGCTTCAGGCGCTGCGACGTTGCCGCCAAGACGCGACAGGTTTTGATAGATGGTTGCCATCACAGCGGGAAGCTCGGCGGCGCTGACGGTATTATGGCCAACATAGGCGGCGATGATTTGCGCGGCCAAGGTCAAAACTTTTTCATGACAGGTGGTTTCGCCATTTAATTTTTCGGGGCTATGTTTTTCGGACATTATCAGTCTCCTTAATAGGGCAAGAATCGAATCTTAGGCGCTTGGTGTCGTGCGCGGGGGATGTATGCCCTTCGTTTCTTGTTCTTGTCAAGGGCAGCAAAGATTTATTTCTTCCCTTTTCTTAAAAGGCTCTATCGAAAAAGAGGGAAAGAAAGAGAATTATTGTATTGCAGCCAGTAATCCATCTTTTAATTCATAGCTGCGATCCATACGCGCCGCCAGTGCGTGGTTGTGCGTGGCCATCAGTAAGCCAAGCCTTTGGTGGCTGACAAGGTTTTGCAAGATGGCAAAGACATGCTCTGCCGTGTGGGGGTCAAGGTTGCCCGTCGGTTCATCCGCAATCAAAAGGGCAGGGCGATTAGCCAAGGCGCGGGCGATGGCCACGCGCTGTTGCTCCCCGCCTGACAGTTGCGCGGGGCGATGCGCCTTGCGGGCTGTCAGATTGATGAGGGCGAGAAGGTCATCGGCGCGGCGGCCTGCGTCTTCCCGCTTCACGCCCGCGATCATTTGGGGGAGCATGATGTTTTCTTGCGCTGTAAACTCAGGCAACAAATGATGGTATTGATAAACAAAGCCGATGGCTTTGCGACGCAGCGCGGTGCGTCCCGTATCGCCAAGTCCGTCGGCCTTTTGTCCGTTGATCAAAATCGAGCCCTTGTCCGGTTTTTCCAAAAGCCCCGCGATTTGCAGCAAGGTGGATTTGCCAGAGCCGGATGGGCCGATCAGGGCAACTTTTTCGCCCCGCTCGATAGTCAGCTGGCAGCCGCGCAGAACGTCCAACTTGCCTTCGCCTTGGGTAAAGCTGCGCTTAATATCTTGCAGATGAAGAACGGGGCTACTCATAACGCAATGCCTCCACGGGATCGAGGCGTGCCGCCCGCCATGAGGGATAAAGCGTGGCAAGGAAAGAAAGGGTCAGCGCCATGATGGCGACTTCGATCACCTCGCTCCAATCCAGAACGGCGGGCAAGTGCGAAAGGAAATAAATCTCTGCCGAAAATAAGTCAGTGCCCGTCATCTTTTGCAAGGCTTGCCGAATAACTTCGATATTTTTGGCAAAGGCGACGCCAAGGACGAAGCCAACGCTTGTGCCCAAAACGCCGATGGACGCGCCCGCCAAGAAGAAAATGCGCATCACCATGCCACGCGATGCGCCCATGGTGCGCAGGATGGCGATATCGTGGCCTTTGTCTTTAACCAGCATGATCAGCCCCGATATGATGTTAAACGCGGCCACCAGAATGATAAGGGTGAGGATCAGGAACATCACGTTCTTTTCCACCTGCAGCGCGGTAAAAAAGCTGGAGTGGCTTTGCTGCCAATCCAAAAGGCGCGTGTTTGTGCTGCCCAGAGCCTCCACAACGCCCATCTTGATGTGATCAAAGTGATAGGGCTGCGTGATAAAAATCTCTAACGCCGTTACGCCGCCCATGGTGCGAAAGAACGCTTGTGCGGCCTCCAGCGGCATAAAGACAAACCCATTGTCATATTCATACATGCCAACATCGAAAATCACGCCGATGGGATATGCCTTCATGCGTGGGGCAGAGCCAAACACGGTCGCCTTGCTGGTGGGGGAGATGAGCGTCAGGTTGTCGCCAACATGAAGGCCAAGGCGCTGTGCCATCCTTATCCCAATCGCGATTTTGTCGTCGCCAAAATCAACCAAAGAACCTTCGGCAATATGGGTTTTAATAATGGTGCGCCCCGCAAAAACCTTTGGCGTAATGCCGCGCACCATCGCGCCCGATGCCTCGCCGTTGGCTGTTACCAGCGCTTGCCCCTCAACAGAAGGCGATACTTCCAGCACGTTCGGCACGGCGCGGATTTTGTTGGCCAGCTTGTCATAGTCGGTCAGGGGAAAGCCATCTTGGCTGTACACGTTCAGATGGCCGTTCAGGCCAAGGACGCGATCAAACAATTCGGCGCGAAAGCCGTTCATCACCGCCATCACGATGATCAGCGTCGCCACGCCAAGGCCAATGCCGAGTAGCGAAAACCAACTAATGACCGAGATGAATCCTTCCTGCCTGCGTGCGCGCAAATAGCGAAGAGCAACCATCGTTTCAAAGGGGGAGAAGGGGAGGGGCATGTTCAATTTCCGGTTAAGCATTTAGCATTTAGCATTTAGGATTCAGCATTGAGAGAAAATATACTCAAAACAGTTCACGAGTTGGACTCAAATCGCCCTCCCCTTGCGGGCTTGACGCCGAAGGGCGTCGAGGCCTCTTGGCTGGCACAAGATTTTTGATCCCGTAGGGAGAAAAAATCTTGGGGAGGGGTCAGAACCCGATGAAAAACGACCCCTCCCCGAAAAACGCTCGTGCGTTTTTCGACCCTCCCGCAAGGGGAGGGTGATTTATGGTGCTTGTCTTTGCCAACTCTTCAACTGTTTTGAGTCTATGGTCCGTCCGCTTGAAAACCCGAAAAATTTTTCTCCGCCAA
>DYNT01000211.1 GCA_020720905.1 Micavibrio aeruginosavorus | reverse complement strand
GCCCCACCTTAACGACAGGAATAGAGCCCCCAAAGGTCAACACCACAGCCATCTGTAAAATCACGCGGAAGGAATCGCGGATATTGGCAGCGCTGAACTCGGCAAAGCTTTCGGCGCAATCGCCGCCTTGCAACAGAAAGGCATTGCCTGCCACGACTTGAGCCAAGCCTTTTTTCAAGCGCCGCGCCTCGCCCGCGAACACCAAAGGCGGTTGTTTGGCAAGGCGCTCCTCAACGCCAGCAACTTTCTCAAGGTCGGGATAGGTTGGCTGCTGCAAAGCTTTTTTTGCGTGCCATGTTGTGGGTGTCCAGTCGGTGTGTTTCATAAGGGTGTGCCTATGCGTAAAGGGAGGCCGGTGATCCGGTGGTTTCTTGTTTTAATGATGAGGGGGAGCAACGCTATATATGATCCGGTTTTACCGGAACCAGTAAGAAAAATAAAAGCCGTAAACACCCCTTGCAGAGGCGTGTTTATGAAAGACTGATAAAGATGATTCTGCGCGTGTCATGGGTCAACTATACAAGGTCGATAACGTCAGCGCAATCGTGGTATTATAGCGTTTAACAACAAACGCGTTCATACTCTCTATAACGCCTTCGATATTGGGGTTAAAATACTGCCCACCTTTTGATTGGAAGCCCTCGCCCGCCACAGACTCAACAAAAGACTGGAAAGCCCTTGCCGAAAAGGGTCGCCCCTGCTCTAAGCCAAGCTTCCTGTCCTCTTGATAGGCCTGTCGTCCGGTCAGACCAATCGCCGCCAGCAAATCCGCATCCCCAAGGATCTTAGCTTTTTCAGCAACAGCAGGGGCTAAACCTTCAGGATAGGCCTTGGCCATCGCCTCTGCCCTGCCTTCCAAATCCGTCCACCGCAGCATGGCATGAAGAGTGTGAATGGTCTGCTTATCAACCTTTTCTTCTTTCAACAAAGGAAGCACATAGGCCATCGCCCTATCTTCAAGGTGAAAGGGCTTGTGCTTGCCCTCCACGCTATTCGTGCCGCCATCATGGTCGGCATCATGAATTATCGCCGCGACAAAAAGATCAACACTTGGCGGCTGAGAGCCCATCCTTTGAGACACCTGCGAGAGAACAAACGTATTGATCAAAACCTTCTTCAAATGCTCGACATTGTGATAAGTGTTTCCATGGTGAGAAGCCGATAAATCTTCTTCCAGCTTTAACGCAATCCGTTTTCCCGCTTTATATAAAGAAGGCCTCTCCGCCTTCATCTCTTTTGAGCAAAGAGCGGACAAGAGGCCTTTACAAGACGTATCCTTAAGCCTTTTATAAGCCGACACAACCTCGTGCGCGAGAACCAAGCAAGACACAGAGGGATCACGGCATAAGTTTTCCAAATGCGCCAGAGACTCTTTTGTTTCGTTTTTAATACTTTTTTTCATCTTTTTCAT
>DYNT01000064.1 GCA_020720905.1 Micavibrio aeruginosavorus | reverse complement strand
AACAAGCAAACGCGGCCAAAAAGTTTTCGGGTTTTCAAGTTGACGTAGTATAATAACGTTCCAGATCAACTTTCTTTCGCGTCTTCGTCGCGAAGAGAAAGTTTTCTGGAATGACGTTTTGCTTTTGTCTTTTCTCCTTCTTCCTTCTCCTCGTCCTTCTTGTCCTCAACCTTCCGCTGCATCACGGCGGCAAAGAAGCCATCCGTTTTGTGTTGGGCAGGCGTCAACGATAGATAAGCGCCCGTGTCAGGCAGATTGGGCAAGGCCGCGCCGCACTCCCGCACAGGCACAAGCGTAAAGTCCGGATGATTATCCAAAAACTTTTCAATCTGCTTTTCGTTTTCCTCTGGCAACAGCGAACACGTCGCATAAACCAGCCGCCCGCCGCCTTTCACAAGCCTTGCGGCGCTTTCCAAAATGCTGGCCTGCAACGGAATTAAAGCCTCCAGCCCAGGGCCAAGCGATTTCCACCGCGCATCGGGGTTACGCCGCCACGTCCCGCACCCGCTACATGGCGCATCGACCAGCACGCGATCAAACGCGCCCTTGTGCCGCTTGACCCACGGATCGCGCTCACTACTCAAGGGATGCGTCTCGATATTATGCAGGCCTGCGCGGCGGAATCGCTCACCGCTACGCTTCAGCCTATTGGCCAGCACATCGCATGCGATGATCCGCCCCTTGTTGTGCATCCCTACCGAAATCGCAAGAGTCTTACCGCCCGCGCCTGCGCAAAAATCAACAATGCGCTCACCCGCCTTGGCATCCACCAAAAGCGCGACAAGCTGCGAGCCTTCGTCTTGAATCTCAAGCGAGCCATCTTTCAGCATCGCAATCTGCCCCAGCGCAGGGCGGTTATGCACGCGAAGGCCTACGGGCGAATAAGGCGTCGCCTCCACATCTAAATCAAGATGGCGCAAATGCGCGATGGCTTTCTCACGCGTCGTCTTCAGCGGATTGACGCGCAAATCCAAAGGCGCAGGACGCAGCAAAACCTCCAGCTCGCTCATCAGCGTTTTGCCAAAGCGCTCCGCAAGGCCCCCTTCCGCCCAAGCAGGACACTCGCCCAAGACGGCCTGCGGCATAGACGGATGCAACAGCGTGTGCCCCTTTAAATCAGCAATCAGTTTCTTTTCATTCTGCAAAAGCGTTGAAGGCGCATACTTCGACCCATCGCACAGGCGGTCAATCTCGCTGGCTGTTTTTTTCTCATGCAGCTTCAGATAAACCAAAAACCGCGCCCGCGCTGTTTGCGGATGCCCCAGATAGTCCAGCCACCAATTCAGCCGCGCTTGATGGCGCACAAGGGCATAGGTCAGCTTCGAAATCTCGCCGCGATCGCTTGATCCAATATACCGCCGCGCACGAAAATAGCCGCTGACGAGCGAGTCGGCAGGGCGAGGCGTTTCATCAATCAAAATCAAAATCTCACAAACGGCGGCAAGGCGAGCGGCGGGTGTCATGCTTTATCTTTCTTTGTTTCCTGCTTTATTTTTCTAATACCAACCGCCTTATGACCTGACACATTGGTTTTTACCATGGACGGCCATTCCCTCTTTCGTTATCCCGCATCTACGCCTAGCGCTTCGCGCAAGGCGTAGATGCGGGATAACGAAAGAGGAATCATTGCGCCGCAATCTTCCCCAGTCCCTAGTCCCTAACCTCTAACCCCTGCCCCTTACTTCCCAAACCGCCGCTCCCGCTTGGTGAAATCTTCCAGAGCGGCAGCCAAATGCGCTTGCCCATAATCAGGCCATAAAACATCTTGAAACACATATTCGGCATAAGCGGACTGCCACAACAAAAAGTTGGACGTGCGCTTTTCACCGCTGGTGCGGATCACTACGTCAGGATCAGGCATACCGTGCGTGTACAACTGTGCGGCGATTTGCTTTTCATCCACGGCTTCCGCCGTCAGCATCCCCGCTTCAACCTTTCGCGCCAAAGCCCTAACCGCCGCCGCAATTTCCTGCCGCCCGCCATAGCTAAGCGCCAGCACAAGCGTTATGCCCGTGTTGTTCGCCGTCTTGTTTTCGGCCTGCACGATCATCGTGGCAATGTCATCCGCCAAATAACCGCGATCACCAATCACGCGCAAACGCACATTATTCTCACATAAGGATTTTAACTCGGTCTTCAAGTAAAAGCGCAACAGCCCCATCAGCTCATGCACTTCGCCAGCAGGACGCTGCCAATTCTCGGCTGAAAAACTATAAAGCGTCAGATGGCTGATGGCCATGCCTTGCGCGGCCTCCAACGTGCGGCGCAAAGCATCAATCCCCGCCTTATGCCCCATCGTGCGCGGCAGGCCACGAGCAGCAGCCCAGCGCCCGTTGCCATCCATAATGATAGCCACATGCAAAGGACGATCGCTTTTCGCCTTGGCCTGCACGATCAGGATCCCTGCCGGATGCGATTATGATCGTCCACAAAAACGATGGCGGGCGCAAGGGTCGCGCCCTCGTCCTGCCAACGCCAAGCGGCCAGAATAACAACATCGCCCACAGCCGCGCCGCGTGCTGCCGCGCCGTTCAGGCCAATTTCGCCGCTGCCTGCGGGCGCTTCAATCACATACGTCTCAAGCCGTGTGCCCGTGCTGGCGTTCCAGACGTTGATCGCCTCAAACGGCTCCAGCCCCGCCGCATCCATCAAGGCGCGATCGATTGAGCAACTGCCTTCATACTCGATATCCACCTTGGTCAAACGCGCGCGATGGATTTTGCATTTCAGTTTTTTGATCATACCGTCAACTTTCACTTGTCGTCATCTCCGCACCAACAACCCTTTTCCGTCATCCCGCACGAAGTCCCGCATCTTCGCCCAGCCGCCGCTTCGCGTCAGCAGGGCTGCGTGCGGGATGACGAAAGCTTATACCGTTGTGATTTCTTTTTCCTTGTGAATAAAAGCTTCATCGATTTTCTTAATCGCGGCATCCGTGGCTTGCTGCACCTTGCCTTCAAGGGTTTTCAACTCGTCCTCGGAAATCTCGCTGGCCTTTTCCTGCTTTTTGATCGCGTCCATCGCATCGCGGCGCACATTGCGAACGGCCACGCGCGCTTGCTCGGTATAGCGGTTGGCGACCTTGGCCAACTCCAAGCGCCTCTCTTGGCTTAATTCAGGAATGGGCACACGGATCACCGCGCCCTCGGCCTGCGGATTAAGGCCAAGACCTGACTCGCGGATGGCCTTTTCAACAACCTTGGCAAGTCCCTTATCCCACACCTGAACCGAGAGCATGCGCGGCTCTGGCACGCCGATGGTGGCCACCTGATTAAGCGGCATCAAGCTGCCATAGGCATCAACGTGAATAGGCTCCAACAGCGATGAGGCAGCCCGACCCGTCCGAAGCCCGGAAAACTCGCGGTGCAGCGCGTCCACCGCGCCGTCCATCCGTTGCTTGACATTGTCTAAATCCATGATGGTTTCCTTTTTCAACTTTTCTTTTTCGTCATGCCAGCGAAGGCTGGCATCCCATTTGTTGTCTTTTTTTAGTAAGAAAGAGGATGCCGTCTTTTCCCCTAATCCGCAATAATCGTGAACCGTCCCTTGCCCATCACGACATCGGCAAAAGCGCCATGCGTGAAGATTGAAAAGACAAGGATCGGAATGGCGCTTTGCCGCGCCAACGAAATGGCCGAGGTATCCATGACCTGCAAATCCTGCGCCAACACATCCATATACGTCAACCGATCATAACGCGTAGCGCTGGGGTCCTTGACAGGATCGGCGCTGTACACGCCATCCACCTTGGTTCCCTTAAGGATCGCGTTGCATTGCATTTCCGCGGCGCGAAGCGCGGCGGCGCTGTCCGTCGTAAAGAACGGGTTGCCCGTGCCAGCGGCAAAAATCACAACGCGGCCTTTTTCCATATGGCGAATGGCGCGGCGGCGAATATAAGGCTCGCTGACCGCCGCCATCGGAATGGCGGATTGAACGCGAGTCCTGACCAAAATCTTTTCCAAAGCGTTTTGCATAGCCAGCGCATTGATGACCGTGGCCAGCATGCCCATATAATCGCCGGTGGCGCGATCCATCCCCTTGGCCGCGCCAGAGACGCCGCGAAAGATATTGCCGCCGCCGATCACGACACAAACCTCAACGCCTTCAGCCACGACTTCCTTGATTTCCTGCGCCACGCGAGAAACGGTTTCGGGATCAAGACCGTATTCGCGATCGCCCATCAAGGCCTCGCCCGACAATTTGAGCAGCACGCGCTTATAAGCGGCTTGGCTTTTTGTTTTTTCTTCGCACTCGCATGAGGACATAATGTTTCCTTTCTTTACCTTTTTTCTACCCTACGATTTTGCAGGCGATGGCGCAAGAAAAAGGGTTCAGGGAGCAGGATTCAGGGGTCAGGAAGACTAAGGCATCTTTCCCTTCAAGAGTTGGTAAGCATTAAAGAATCCCCCGTCATTGCGAGCGACCAACGGGAGCGCGGCAATCCATCACCTGAACTTTCCACCAGAATCCTCGTTCGCCATTTCAGGCGATGGATCGCCGCGTCGCCTTTTCAAGGCTCCTCGCGATGACGGTGAAATAAAAAACCCCTCGCCCAAGAAAAAGGGTTCAGGGAGCAGGATTCAGGGGTCAGGAAGACTAATCTTGCCCAAAACCCCTTATCCCTTCTTCCCCAGTCCCCAGTCCCTATCTTTAGCCCGCCATCTTGGCGACTTCGGCGGCGAAATCATCCGCCGTCTTTTCGATGCCCTCGCCCAATTGATAGCGAACAAAACCCGTCAGCTTGACCTCAGCGCCCAAATCCTTGGAAGCCTTGGCCATCACGTCCTTGATCTTTGTCTCGCCATCGACGACATAGACCTGCTCCATCAGAACAACTTCCTCATAATACTTACGAAGGCGGCCTTCGACCATCTTGGCAATAATGTCTTCGGGCTTGCCCGAAGCGCGAGCCTGATCGGCCAGCACGTTGCGCTCACGGTCCAAAGCCTTGGTGTCCACATCGGTCGTGGTCAAAGCCTCTGGCCGCGCGGCGGCGACATGCATCGCAAGCTGCTTGCCCAAAGCGGCCAAAGCGGCTTCATCAGCAGACGACTCCAAAGCGATCAGCACGCCGATCTTGCCAAGGTTGGGGGCAATCGCGCCATGAACGTACGAGGCGACAACGCCCTGCGAGACAGCCAGCGTCGCCATGCGGCGCAGGTTCATGTTCTCGCCGACCGTCGCGATAATCTGCGTCAGCTCTTCTTGAACCGAGCGTCCGGTTTGCTGATAAGGCTTGCCCTTCAGCTCTTCAATATCCGCGCTTTCCAAAGCAATCACGACAGCGCCCGCCGCCAAGCCTTGGAACGCATCATTGCGTGCGACAAAATCCGTCTCCGCGTTGACTTCCAACACGACAGCTTTTTTGCCTTGCGTAGCAACGGCCACCAAACCCTCGGCCGCCACGCGGCCAGACTTTTTTGCCGCAGCGGATAAGCCCTTTTTACGTAACCAATCAATCGCGGCTTCCATATCGCCGTCCGCTTCAACCAGCGCTTTTTTACAATCCATCATGCCTGCGCCAGTGCTCTCGCGCAGATCCTTCACCATCGTTGCTGTAATGTCTGCCATTTGGGATTCTCCTCAATCTTGGAATAGGGAAAAGAAAGCATTTAGCATTTGGCATCTAGCATTTAGGGAAAGATCATCCTCCCTAAATGCTAAATGCTGGATGCTAAATGCTTATCCTACTTTCGTTTCGCTGGCTGGAACGTCAACCGCTGCGCCAACATCCGCGCCGCTGGCGACGACTTCGGCTTCAATGCCATCCAAAACGGCCATCGCCGCCATGTCGCAATAAAGGTCAATCGCACGCGCCGCGTCATCGTTGCCAGGAATGGGAAACGTGACGTTCGTGGGGTCAGAGTTGCTGTCGGCAATCGCAATCACGGGAAGACCCAACTTGACAGCTTCCTGAATAGCCAAAGCTTCCTTGCACGTATCGATCACAAACAGGATATCTGGCGTGCCGCCCATATCCTTGATACCGCCCAAAGCGCGTTCCAGCTTGTCACGGTGACGCGTCATCTCCAGCGTTTCCTTTTTGGTGAACTTGGCCGACTGCGAGGCCAGCTTTTCATCCAATTCGCGAAGGCGCTTGATGGATTGCGAAATGGTTTTCCAGTTGGTGAGCATACCGCCCAGCCAACGATGGTTGACATAGTATTGCCCGCAACGCTTGGCGGCCTCGGCCACCTTTTCCTGCGCTTGGCGCTTTGTGCCAACGAACAGGACGCGGCCACCCTTGGCGGTGGTGTCGCGAAGCTGCTGCAACGCGGCCTGCATCATGGGAACGGATTGCTCCAAATCCATGATATGGATGCCGTTACGCACGCCAAAAATATAAGATTGCATCTTGGGGTTCCAGCTGCGCGTTTTGTGTCCAAAATGGACGCCAGCTTCGAACAAGTCTTTAAGTGACACGACGGGAACTGTCATGGTCTGCCTTTCATTTTCCGGTTAAGCCTCCATGCGCCGATTGCGTTCTTTCCAACGAAGAACACCGGATGGTGGCAAGGGATGTCTCTCCTCACCGACCCAGCGCATGTGCGATATGCTCAAAGCCACCTTGGCTTCAAGTTGGGGCGTTTTTACACAACAAGCAGGCAAAAGACAAGGGAAAGGAAGGGAGGGGACATAATAAAAATGCGGCTCTAGAGCGGCGTTCTTAATAACCTGTCGGTTCCGGCATTTTTATTGTGTCCCCCTTGCTGTTTTGTCCCCCTTGCTGTTTAGGCGCAAATAGGCGCAAAAGAGCAAGGGGGCGATTTTGGGCACAGCTCCGCACAGCAATGTCAATAGCAGAAACGTCCCCGCAAGTCAAGAAAAATAACTTGGTTAACGTGATTTTTCTTTCTTTCGCGAATCAAGGGGTTAGGGCTCACCCTCCTTACCACTCCTGCACTTCAAGGCCGCTGCCGACTTGGCGCAGGCTGGTTTTGAGAGCATCGGTCAGGAGCCACGCGCCGGAAAGCTCCATCTCCGCCACGTCCTCCTCCATATCCAGCGACAGCACAACCTTGCCCCGCCCTGCCGGAGCGCTGACCAAAATCTTTTGAATGGCGGGCAATACGCCGCCCTCATAAAGCTTGATGCGAATACCTTTGGCAAGGCGGGCCGCGACGTCGGACAGGCGCTCAAAGCTTCGCGCGATATAGCGAAGCTCACCGCCGCTTTCATCCGCGCTGCCGCGCCCGCCTTGCGCGTCCACTTCGACAAGGACGGCCTGCCCTGCCTCCAACAGCTCACGGCTGGACGATAGCAGGTCAGAGAAAATCGTGACTTCGAATGAGCCGCTGGCATCCGAGAGTTGCGCGAAGGCAAAGCGATTACCCGACTTCGCAGTGCGCTCTTGCTTGCCCATCACAATGCCCGCCAGCTTAAAGCGCGAAGAACCAGTCGGGTTAGCCAACCGCGAGGCGACCGAGGCCGAGGCCCTGGGCGCCCCGGCCGAGGCGGTCACGCCCTACCGGGAGCACCTCCGCGCGCTCCGGTGACGAACGCCGGGACCTCGGCCAGCGACCCCAAAACCACGGCGCCGGT
>DYNT01000210.1 GCA_020720905.1 Micavibrio aeruginosavorus | reverse complement strand
GCAGATCACCGAAAGCTGCGCGTTGTTTGAGGGGTTATGGCCTGTTGGCTCTAAGCAGCAAGTGTGGATGAGTCACGGTGACCGCGTCACCAAGATTCCTGAAGGCTTTAAGGTTGTGGCAACAAGTTCTGGCGCGCCGTTCGCTTTTATCGCGAATGACGAGCGCAAGATTTACGCGACGCAATTCCATCCCGAAGTCGTTCATACGTTAGATGGCGCGAAGCTTTTGGGCAATTTCGTCCACACGATTTGCGGCGTTGGCGCGGATTGGAGCATGAAGGCTTTTCGTGAGACGGAAATCGCTAAAATCCGCGCTCAAGTTGGTGAGGGCAAGGTTATTTGCGGGCTTTCGGGTGGCGTGGATAGCTCGGTCGCCGCTGTGTTGATCCATGAAGCGATTGGCGAGCAGCTCACCTGCATTTTTGTGGATACAGGGCTGATGCGGCAAGGCGAGGGCGGGGAAGTCGTCACGCTGTTCCGCCAGCATTACAACATCCCGCTTGTCCATGTGCAAGCGCAAGAGATGTTTTTGAGCGCGCTGGCGGGTGTTAGCGATCCAGAGACCAAGCGCAAGACCATCGGCAAGCTGTTTATCGATGTGTTTGAGGCCGAGGCGAAGAAGATAGGCGGGGCGGACTTTCTGGCGCAAGGCACGCTGTATCCCGATGTGATCGAAAGCATATCCTTTACAGGTGGGCCAAGCGTCACGATCAAGTCGCATCACAACGTCGGTGGTCTGCCAGAGCGCATGAACATGAAGCTGGTTGAGCCGCTTCGCGAACTCTTTAAAGATGAGGTGAGGAAACTGGGGCATGAGCTTGGATTGCCTGATAATTTTGTCTCTCGGCATCCTTTTCCAGGCCCTGGGCTCGCGATTCGTGTCTTAAGCGATATAACTGAGGAAAAACTGGCCATTTTGCGCAAAGCAGACGTGATTTACCTCGATGAGATCAAAAAAGCGGGGCTTTATGACGAAATTTGGCAGGCTTTTGCTGTTTTATTGCCCGTTCGCACCGTTGGCGTGATGGGAGATGGCCGTTCGTACGATTATGTGCTGGGTTTACGCGCCGTCACGTCTGTTGACGGGATGACGGCGGAGTCCTACGCTTTTGATCATGCGTTCTTGGCCAAGGTGGCGACTCGCATCATCAATGAGGTGCGCGGCGTCAACCGCGTCGTCTATGACGTGACCAGCAAACCCCCCGGCACAATTGAATGGGAATAAAATGAAGCATTCGGCATTCAGGATTCAAGATTCAGCGGGTCTTCTTCTCTTATTCCTTTTCATGATGTTAAGAGCGGCTATGCCTGCCCATGCCGCAGGCCGCTGCTATGCGCCAGAAGAGTTAAAGGCAGAGCAGCTTTTGCGCCTGCATTCTGAGTTGATGGTCATTACGGTCACGTGCAAGCAAAGC
>DYNT01000209.1 GCA_020720905.1 Micavibrio aeruginosavorus | reverse complement strand
AGATTTTACGCGCTACGCTCATAAAATCTTCGACCCTCCCGCAAGGGGAGGGTGGTTTTCGTGCCCTTGTTAACCCGAGTTCGGAGCCCTAGGGAATCCAGTTTGTTTTCTTTACTGTTTGCCAACTCTCGAACTGTTTTAAGAATATATCAGCGAATGATGGACACGACAACAGACAAGCTTCTTAACAGCCGCATCACGGTTATGCAGCCTGCCAAGGGCTATCGCATCGCTGTTGATACGCTTTTACTCGCGGCTGCCGTTCCGGCGCAAGCGGGCGTGGGCGCAAAGGTTTTGGAATTAGGCTGCGGCGTTGGCGGCGCGATGCTGGCTTTGGCGGCTAGGGTTGGTGATGCCGTTATAACGGGCCTTGAGCTGCAAGAGCCTATGGCGGCGTTGTGCGAGGCCAACATCCGGCTTAATGGTTTTGATAAGCGTCTTAAGGCCGAGCAGGGCGACGTTGCCGCACTGCCAGAGGCGTGGGGCTTGGCCTTTGATCATGTCATGATGAACCCGCCCTTTCACAACGGCAAGACTCATAGCGCCTCAGCCAACCCATCCAAAAAGATGGCCAACACGGAAAGCGAAGAGGCTGATTTGGCGCTATGGATAGCAAGCGCCGCGCAGGCCTTAAAGCAAGGCGGGCGCATGACCATGATCCACCGTGCCGATAGGCAAGACGAAATCATCACGCTGGCCAGCGTTCATTTTTCTGACATTATCATTAAGCCTATTTGGTCAAGAAAAGAGGGCGGAACGTGCAAGCGCATCCTCATCTGTGCGTTCAAAGAGGATGGAAAGGACGGAGTAACCGTGACCATCGCGCCACCCTTTATCCTGTATGGTAACGACAATCTCTATTCGCTTGAAGCCAATGCGATTTTGCGAGAGGTGGGTGGACTACAGGTGATGGTAGAAAATCGGTGATTTAGCGCGGTGGCTCGTGTATAAGCTCGTTTTGTGTCGTTCCGGTTATCAATAGAGGATCCCCTTTGCTATGGATAAAATTCTTATTCTCGATTTCGGCTCTCAGGTGACGCAGCTGATTGCGCGGCGCGTGCGTGAAGCTGGCGCGTACTGCGAGATCCATCCCTTTAACCGAACGGATGAGCAGATCAGAGCCTTTGCGCCTAAGGGGATCATCCTCTCCGGCTCGCCAGCCTCGACGACAGAAGACGGCAGCCCTCGTGCCCCGCAAGCGGTGTGGGATTTGGGTGTTCCTGTTTTGGCCATTTGCTATGGCCAGCAGACGCTTTGCATGCAGCTCGGTGGTCTTGTGGAAAGCGGCCACACGCGGGAGTTTGGCAAAGCTGAGTTGCAGATCACCGAAAGCTGCGCGTTGTTTGAAGGGCTGTGGCCTACAGGCTCTAAGCAGCAAGTGTGGATGAGTCACGGTGACCGCGTCACCAAGATTCCT
>DYNT01000063.1 GCA_020720905.1 Micavibrio aeruginosavorus | reverse complement strand
GTCGAAGAAAACCCTACCCAACTGAATCTATTCAGCTAATTGCCGGACAGCAGTGTAGGCAACTATAAAAAGATCACGGCTCCGAACTCAGGTTATACTTGATCCAGAAGCCGATGCCGCCGCCAAGGCAACGCGTCATGCTGTGGCACATTTTTTTACGCGTACGGCGTAGGCGCAGACTCGCGGCAAAGAAGGGGGCTTGGCCGCAGCGGGCGCGAGAGGGCTGTCTTCATGTCCTTATGTGCGCACGCAGAAGGTCTGGCTTTCGTTGTCCGCGCCGCTTCCTCCCGTTTCCTTTTTGCCGCATCAGCCAACGGAATGGCGTTGCCTGATGTGAGGTGCGCGGCGGCGCGTTCCCAGACCGTGAGACCCACTGTGCTACCCGCAGATCAAGAAAAAGGCGGGGAAGTAAAAGCGTCGTCTGCCTTTTTTCTGACCCCTAACCAGTGATTAGCCGTTCTGTGGTGTGCTGCGCGGCGTGAATTTTAGACAGTGGCCATCAAAATTTCCAACGGTACAAGAGATAGAACCTTTGGCGACGATCATTAACGGCTCGTTTGGGGTATTCTTGCGGAGAACGATATTTTGTTCATCGCGTCCTTTAGTATAAGCGGAACATTTTCGTCCAGAAGAAGGATCTACAAATATAGCCATAAAGAAACTGACAAGGGGCTTCTTTGAGTTTGGTATTTGATTGGCACAATGATCGCAGATAACGACACTGGCGGTATTATAGTCCTGATGTGGGATAGAAGTTGTCATAATAAGATTCCTTATAAAAAATGGTAAAAGGGAGCGGCAAGACGATTTCTCGCCATGCCATAATCTACACTTTTTTTACCTTCTTTGAAACTACCAGATTACTTTCATGCTTGTTTTGTTGATTTATAAGCAAAAAAAGCGGCCCTTTTAAAGGCCACTTTTTTATCGAGTTCGTTTGCGGCAGAGACTTAACCGCCAACGGCTGTTTTGCGCGAGAAGAGGGCGGGATCTTCATCGCTGTCTTGCGTGGCTGTAAACTTGGCCGCGCTTTTGAAGCTTGGCTTATTGGATTGCGTGCTTGACGCTGCGCCGCCACCAACAACAGACATCTCACCGATGATCTGACCGCCTGCGTTCACTTCTAACTCGCCATACTTAATGATGCCTGTGATGCGACCCGTGCCGCGAAGGGTCAGGCGGCCATGAACGGTTAAATCGCCGTCATAGCGACCCGCAATATCGGCGTTCTCAATTTCAACGCTGCCGCGAAATTGGCCTGTCTCGGTGATCTCCAGCAACTTGCCATCGGAAAGCTTGGCCTCAACCTTGCCTTCGACAACCAGAACATCGCACGCGGTGATTTCACCGGCCAGAGAGAGCCCCTTGCCAACGGTGAGTTTACGCTCGCCTGTATCGTTGCCACGATCAACGGGTGTTGCGGCGCGGCGGCTGTGAGAAGGTTCGGAAGAGCGGCGCAAATGGGGCGCTGTTGCGGGGCTCATAGAGCGCGGCGCATCGGGGATCATGGTTCGTGGTGTTGCGGGGCTCTGTGATGAAGTGTCCTGCTGTTCTTGTGTTATTTCGGTTTCTTCGTTGTTGTCTTTGCGTCCAAACATTCTTGATTCCCCCTTCGAAACGATCAAGCTATAAGCTTATTTATAGAGCCGCTAGGGGCGTGTGGCCGACCCCGCGCTTATGCTTTGCAGTAACATGAAAAAGGCCGGATAGGCAAGATATTTGGAACCCCGTTTTCAGTGTATTATGGGGATAACATGAATCCGTTTGGCGAATCAAACGGGTAGCTTCTTGTTGCTGATCGAGCGGTTAAGGGCTAGCGGTAAGACAAAAGGTCATGTAGAAGATGTCGTTATCCTTAATTTCTCCTTTAAGAGGGCTTTGTTCATGGTTATCCGCACCGTTCCACCCCATTCTGTTCCTGCCATTTATGATGTTTGCGCAGTGGGCAACGCCATCGTTGACGTGATCGCTGATTGCGATGACTCTTTTTTGGAAGAGCATAACATTGTCAAAGGCTCGATGACTTTGATTGATGAGGCTCGCGCTGATTTCCTTTATAAAACGATGGGGCCAGGCATTGAAATGTCGGGCGGCTCTATTGCTAATTCGGCGGCTGGCATTGCCGCGCTTGGTGGGACGCCAACATATATTGGCAAGGTCAAAGATGATCAGTTGGGGGGGATTTTTCGCCATGACATGCGCTCGTCCGGCGTTCATTATCCAACAGCGCCTTCGCTAACGGGGCCTGCGACAGCGCGATGCCTGATCCTTGTGACGTCAGACGCGCAGCGCAGCATGAACACTTATTTAGGGGCTTGCGTTGATTTATTGGCTGAGGACATCGATGCGCAGCAAGTGGCCAATGCGCGTGTGACATTACTAGAGGGCTATTTGTTTGATAAGCCCAAGGCGCAGGAAGCCTTCCGCGTTGCGGCTAAAATCTCGCATGATGCAGGGCGGCAATTAGCGTTGTCCCTTTCCGATACGTTTTGCGTCGATCGTCATCGGGATGGCTTTCAAGAATTGGTGCGTGATGAGGTGGATTGTTTGCTCACGAATGAGTTTGAGCTTATGTCCCTTTATCAAGTGGCGACGTTTGAAGAGGCCATCGCTATTGCGCGCACTTTGTGCAGCATTGTGGTTTGCACGCGCAGCGAAAAGGGCGCCGTAATCACCTCTGGCGAGGAGACGTATAAGATTGACGCAGAGCCTGTTCCCGTCCTTCTGGATTCAACGGGCGCTGGCGATTTGTTTGCGGCGGGCTTTTTGTTTGGGTTCACGCATGGCCATGATTTGCCGACCAGTGGCCGTATTGGCGCGATAGCGGCGGCTGAGGTTATCGGCCATTACGGCCCCCGTCCTCAGCATGATTTAAAAGAGCTGGTCAGAACAAAAGGCATCAAGATTTAAGATTCTTAGAGAAGAGAAGACGTTAACAACATGAAGCAGCTTGATTTAAAATGTGTGGTGACCGCCTTTCTTTTCTTGTTGCTGTCAAGCAGCTTTGCCCAAGCTGAGCCTTCGTCCGCGAAAAAGGAGGCACAGCCTGTGCCCTTTAAAGTAGTGGCGCATAGCCTTCATGTTGAAGCGCCGAAGGCTGAGGTGTGTTTATCGCTCTCGCAGCCCTTTGATGAACGGGATCGCGCCAAGATTGTGGCCAACCTTTCCGTTAAAAAAGACGGCAAGATTCAAAAGATTACGCCAGAAGAGTTAAGCCTTACATCACGGGATTTATGTGTGCAGGGATTGCACCATCGTGCGACCTATCAGCTTACTTTACGTGGGATGAAATCAAAGACGGACAAGCCAATGGCCTCGGCCTATACGGTGTCGTTCGTCGTTCCTGATCGTAAGGCGGCTTTGTCTTTTGTTGACGATGGCGCTTTATTCACTCTGCCGCGCCATGTGAAAAAAGAGAAAACGTCTAACGAAGAAAAGGGGGTGACCAATAAAGTTGATGGCATGGCTCATGTTCTGCGTTCCGTTAATATCTTGGCCACGCATTTAACGCTCTATCGTTTTGATGATCGCGCTGTTTTTGCGGGCGCATGGCAGCAGTTTAAGCAAGCCCATTTGTCGCCCTCGGAAAGCCAGACGTTTGCGCGTGAAAAAGGAAAAGTGGTTTTTGAAAGCGATCTTGTTTTTGGCGATCACCCGAATGAGGCTCAAACGCTGATCGCCCCTTTACCCCTTGATGAAGCGTTGACGGCAGGGCTTTATTATCTGGCGGCAACGCCACGTGGCCAAGGCGGCATCGCGCCTTCGCTCTTTGCTGGGCAATGGTTTTTGGTGTCGGATTTGCGCGCTATGGCTACGATGGAAAAAGAGGGCGTGCGCGTTGTCGTATCCTTGGGAACCGCAGCGCAAGGTTCAGCCCATGGCGTGAGCGTGGCTCTGTGGACACGGGACGGCAACCTTATCGCTGAAGCCAAGACGAAAGAAGATGGCTCCGTTCTCTTGCCTGTTAAAGACAAGGTTGTGGCGTTTTTGGTTTCTGCCCAAAGCGAAGCGGGAGCTTTGGACATTGTCGAGGTTGTTCCTTCGCATATTTTGCCTGATGACGAAAAGGAGCAGACTGCGGCACTTTCTTTGGATCGTGAGCGGTATGTTTTTTCAAAAACAGTGCTTGCTTTTTTGCGCCTTCTCTCTGTCGCGGATCAAGGCAAGGGTAAGGAAGAAACCGTTTTGAAGTTTTTTGATCCTGATAACCGTCTTGTTTATGAACAGGGTGTTCCGCCCTTTGATCAAAGTGCTGTTCACGTGGCGTCTGTTCCCTTGCCCACACATGGAAAAGCCGGTTTGTGGCGATTATCATGGCAGAAAAAAGAGGGACTGGTTTTAGCTCAAGAAACGTTTTTCCTTTCTCTTGCAGATCAAGCGGCGCGCGTGAGCGTTATCGCTAGTCGCATGGGGGGCGAGTCTTCTGGCTCCATAAGCTTGAGCGTGCAGACGCAAGATGAAAAAGGAAACGCGTTGCCTTATCGTGAGGGGTCTCTCAGCCTTTCTTCCGCACGTCCTTCTCTTGAAGGATGGGAGGCTTATCGTTTTGGCGTGATGGAGGCAGGGCAAGACGATCAAGCCATTCGCAACATCCCTTTCCTAACGGATGGGGTTGGAAAGGCGTCCTTATCTTTAGATGCAGCGTCTCTTGAGCCTTCTGTTAATGCGCTTTCCTTCAAAGCTGTTTTGGATGAGGGCGCTGAGTCAGTTCCCGTCACCATGCCTCTTTGGCGCACGTCGCCCTTTATTGGACTCCGCGCTTGGCCTGATGAGCGTCCTTTGTTTCAAAATGGTGTGGCGCAGTTTGACGTGATTGCCGTTGATCCTTCCAGAAAACGGGTGGCGCACAATGATTTGTATTATGTGATCTATGAAGAGGGGCGGAACTTTGAATGGTTCCCTTCTGAAGGCAGTTGGGATTACAAATTGCTGCCGCACCATCGCCGTGTTGGTGGCGGCGCTCTTGCGTTGATGGCTTCTGGTGAAAACCGCGTGTCTTGGCCTGTGGCGACGGGGCGGTATCTTTTGGAAATTACGAATGCGCGTGGCGATGTTGTGGCGCGGCGCGGGTTTGAGGCCGCTTCACGAAGCGGACAACAAAGTGCCGATGCGGCTTGGCCGCATAAAACAGGCGGTGATGCGAAGGCGCCGATGCCTGCCGCCGCGCAAACGCTTGGCCTTAAAATGGGGGCTGTGCCTGTTATGACGGTAGGGACACCCTTTGTTGTGAGCGCGCACATCAGCGCCCCGACAAAGCCAAAGCCGACGATGGCGATGGCCGTTCTTTCTTCGGATCGGCCCGATGGAACGGTTGTGACAAAGCCTGCCGTTGTTGATGAGGATGGAACCGTCACCTTTCATGCGACGCCCAAAGGGACGGGGGGCATGACGTTGACGGTGATCGCATGGCAGGACAAACAATGGGGGAAGGCTGGGACGGCGGTGGAAGCCGTGATGCCTTTGCAGATTGCTGGCGACCTGCCTGATGTTTTGAGGCAAGGCGATCGTGCGCCATTTTCTCTTGTGGTGGCGAACAATGCGGAGGAGAAAGGCCTCTATTCTTATGAGCTGACCTTTCCGCCTTATGTTACCTTAACGGGGGCGACCAAAGGCAAAATTGATTTTCGAAAAGCAAAAAAGCAGACGCTTCGTCTGACGCTTGTGGCACAAGGGGCAACAGATGGCCTTGTGCGCTTTAAACTGACGCATCCTCGTGGCAAAATACAGGAGCAAACGTGGCCCTTGCGCGTTATCCAAGAAGGACTCTTCCTCCCTTCTGTTAAGCCTTTCTTGGTGGAGCCTGATAAGGTCTTTTCAAGAGATCAAAAGGCGCAAGCGCTGTTGGTATCGCCCTTGCCGTTTTCAGAATCGCTTATCGAATCCTTGGTTGCGTTTGTTCAAGACGAACCTCAAACGACAACGGAACTTGCTCTGTGGTTAGAGGTGGCGCGTCTTTGGCGACAACCGTTGGTCGGGTTGGGGTTGTTGAGCGAAGATTCTCTAGGCCAACTTTTGGCGGGGCGCGAAGATGATTTAGAGAGCAGACAAAACGGAGATGGCGGTTTTGCCGTTGCGCGTTTTGGGGAAGCCAGCGACTTGGCCAGCACTGTGGCGGCTGTCAAAGCGCTTCCTGAACGTAGCGAAAGAAACAAACGCGTTGCGCTAGAATGGTTGGAGGGCAAGGTCAAGAACACATGGTTCAATGAGGCTGATCGCGGCGCGTATGCTCTGGCCTTTGAAGCTTTGGCGCAGGCGCGGCGCACGGATATTGCGGCGCTTCGCTACTTTGCGGAAACCAGTCAAGACAAAAGCCTTAACGCTGCCGTCACAGCGTCTTTGGCGCGGGCGCTTAGGTTAGGGGGGGATGACGCCGAGGCGCAACGCTGGATGGAGCGTGCCCAAAAAGCCTTTGACGATTCGTTGCACAAGAAGGCGCCTTGCCTGATGTCAGCGTTTCGTTTGTTGGCCTTGGATGAAAAAAACAATAGTGATGGATTAAAGGAAAAGTTGACCCGTATGCCGGCTTTAACGGCGCAGGCCTCTTTTGAAGACCGCGCCTCCTTTTTAACAGGCGTGGCCCTTGCGGCCTTGCGTATGGGGTCTTGGCGCGTTCTTTTCCATGAAAAGGATGACAAGCGTTATGGCTTTTCTATTCTTACAGCGTTGTCCGATGGGAAAAAAGAGGACGGTTTAAAAAACAGTGCGTCGCGCCCTTTGTATGGGCTTGCTCTTCTATCGCACGATAGAAAAAATAAAATAAAAATAGAAGCCGTGGGATCGATCAAGCGAAGCGTTTATCGGTTGGATGGTGAGAAAATAGAAGAAGGCATGCCGTTGCGTGTTGGCGAGGTTTATGGGCTCTTGCTTCAAGGAAGAGGGAAGAAGGATATGGCCTCGCCTGTCAAAGTGACGATGCCTGTTAGCGCTTCTTTTTCGGCCTTTGCGCCTTTGTCGGGGGATCCCGCCGTTATCAAAGGGCTTGCCCCGTGGCTAGAGGGAGAGAGTGCGCCGCTTACTTCGGTGATGACAACATCAACAGGCGTTAGCTTCGCGTTGGATCCAACGCGCCATTGGCAAACGATGATTATGATTAAACCGTTGCGCAGCGGGTTTTATACTCTGCCATGGCTTGTCACGCGGGGCGAGGCTGGCACGTTCTCTTACACGCAAGAGCCTTTGGGCTTTCGTGTGGAGTGAGTGAGCTTTACGTAATCCTTTTGGCGCGAAGATGGGGGTCATAGGCGCGGTCGCAAGACGTCATATGAACAAGAAACCAGCATTTAAGAAAAATCAAAAGTTCTTGCGTTAGCTCTGGTGTGATTTCTTTGTCGGCCATGGCGTGAAACGTCATAAGCTACTGCCTGATCCGATCATGTTCATCCCGATGATCATGAAAGGATGGATAGCCTGTTGTGCGCATGCGTTCTTCTTCATGAGAAAAATGCGCTACCGTATGAGTGATCAGCTCGTCCAAAAGGCGCCCTACAGTCATTTCTCCTTTTCCCATTTGAACGGAATCATAAAATGAATTGAGCAGATTCAGCAAAGTTTTGTGTTCGCCATCCAGCGACCCAATGCCCGTGCTGATGTCATCGCTCCACTTTATAAAAGGCATGATATCCTCGTATTGAAGAAAGCAGGCCTCTA
>DYNT01000062.1 GCA_020720905.1 Micavibrio aeruginosavorus | reverse complement strand
ATGACACAAAAGGATAGAATCATTCTTCATGAACTTACTTTCGTTCTCATTAATATAATCATTTTTTGTGGATCAGCTATAGCTTGAAACCCTAACAACCCCATGCCGAGTCAAAAGGTTGGAGGCGATAAAGGCCATCAATAATCCACGCTGACAAAATAAAGGCCATCAGGTGGCGCGGTGGGGCCGCCCTTGACGCGGTTGGCCGCAGAAAAAGCGGCAGCAAACTCGTCCAACGTCCACTGCCCCGTCCCAACCTTGGCCAACGTGCCCACCATATTACGCACCTGATGATACAAAAAAGACCGCGCCTTCACGTCAAAAAAGAAGGCATCACCCTCTTGCGTGATTGTCAATTCATCCAAAGTGCGCACGGGCGATGTTGCCTGACATCGCTGGGCGCGAAAGGTTGAAAAATCATGTGTTCCAATCAACAGCATCGCTGCGCGTTGCATCGGCTCTAAGGCCAGTGGGCGCACAACATGCCACGCCTTTCCTTCCATCAACGCCAGCGGCGCGAGGCGATTGATAATCTGATAGCGATAGCGCCGCGCAAGAGCCGAAAACCGCGCATGAAATTCGGGCAGCTCTTTTTCCGCCTTCACCACCACAACGCGATGGGGGCGCGCATGATAATTGATCCCGCCCAGAACCTCGGCCATCGCAACATCTTTTTCCAAATCGAAGTGCGCGACTTGCGCCAGCGCGTGAACGCCCGCATCGGTACGCCCCGCGACATGCAGTCTTGCATCTTCCCCCGAAAACGCATGGATAGCCGCTTCAATAACAGCCTGCACCGTCACATCTTCGGCCTGCCTTTGCCATCCGCAAAAGCCCGCGCCGTCATATTCCAGTGTTATTTTCCAGCGCGTCGTCATGAAAAAAACGTCCCCACAGCAAGGCGCAAGCCGCGCAAAGCGTCCGCACCGGACGCTGGCTTCTTGCCCTCGCGCTGCACTATATCTAAACGTAGTGCGCCGCCAGAGCCGCACGCCACCGTCATCTGCTCGTCAAGAAGCGCCCCTGCCGCACCTGCCGCACCTGCCGCATTATCAATCAAAGACGCCTTCAGCACCTTGATCTTTTCCTGCCCGCACAAAAAGAAACTGCTGGGCCACGGATAAAAAGCCCTCACCTGCCGCTCTAATTCTTGCGCGGATTTTGCCCAGTCGATCCGGCCTTCCTCGCGGGAAAGCTTGGCCGCATAGGTCACGCCTTCGGATGGCTGAGGCATGGCGGACAATGTCCCCGCACTGACCGCCTCCAGCGCCTTAACAATCATCCGCGCCCCTAACGCCGCCATATCATCGTGCAGGCTTTGCGCGGTCATCACCTCCGTAATCGGCAAGGCTTCCTTCATCAGCATCGGCCCCGTGTCCAGCCCCACATCCATCTGCATGATGGTGATGCCCGTCTGTGCATCCCCCGCCAGCAAGGCGCGATGAAGGGGGGCTGCGCCGCGCCAACGCGGCAACAGTGAGCCATGAATGTTCAAACAGCCCATGGGCGGTATGTCCAAAACCGCCTGCGGCAAGATAAGGCCATAGGCCGCCACCACGATCACATCGGGATAAAGCGCCTTAAGCGTCTCTTGTTCTACTGGATCGCGCAATGTTGCAGGCGTGCGCACGTCAAGCCCCAGCGCTTCGGCGGCGATCTGCACAGGCGTTTTGCGAACGGCTTGACCGCGCCCCGCTGGCTTGGGCGGCTGGCAATAAACGGCCACAAGGCTATGCCCCGCATCGTGCAGCGCCCGCAACGCGGGCACAGCAAAATCGGGCGTTCCCATAAAAACGATACGAAGCTTAGGCATAGGAAAGAATACCCCTTACAACGGCTTCCCGTCGCCCATAGCGCGGCGGAGTTTTTCGATCTTCTTCATGATCATGCCGCGCTTGAGCGCCGAGAGATGATCCACAAATAAAATACCATCCAAATGATCTATCTCATGCTGAATGCATTGGCTGAATAATTCCTGCGCCTTGATCTCACGCGCCGTCCCCGTTTCATCAAGATAGCGCACGCGGATCGCTTTGGGCCGCGTCACGTTCGCGTACAAATCCGCCGAAGATTCCGATGAACAAGGCCTCACCGATAGGCAGCCTTCGCGATAGGTGAAGGTCTCGTCGCTCGCCCATGTTATTTCTGGGTTCGCCATCAACAAGGCCTCGCTGCCATCGCGACTGTCCGATACGTCGATCACGATCACCCGCGTCAGGACGCCCACCTGATTGGCGGCAAGGCCAATGCCATCATCGGCATACATCGTCTCAACCATATCCTTCATCAGCGTGACAGTCGCGGCATCCACGGCACGGACAGGTAACGCCTTGTCGCGCAACACAGGATCGGGAACAGTTCGCACAGTCAGTTTGGTCATCATCGTTATCCTTTTACTCTTTACTCGCCGCTGGCCACACTCTTTTTGGGCGAAGGATCTACCACAATCAAGCGCGGCTCGCGCTCGATCACCGATGGCGCTTCTATTTCTTTTTCGCTGGAGCCCGCGCCAAAAACGGCCAACTGCCGCGCCTTGGTCAGCACGTTTTTTTCCAAAGCGCGCACAGTTTTGTTATACGCCTCAACCACGCCGCCAAGCTTAGAGCCCACAGCATCCATCTGCTCGGCAAACAACCCCAAAGCCGCATGAAGGGCTCGCCCCAAATCTGCCACCTCGCGCACATTCTGGTGCATCGCTTCCTGCCGCCAGCCATAAGCCACGGTGCGCAACAAGGCGATGAGCGTCATGGGCGTGGCCAGAACAACTTGGTTGGCCGCGCTGTATTCCATCAAATCAGGATCGCCATCCAAGGCGGCAGACAGAAAATGCTCCCCTGGTAAAAATAAAACAACAAACTCTGGTGTGCCTTCGATTTTATCCCAATACGCCTTATTGCTAAGGCGCTTGATATGGCCCTTTAGCTGCCGTGCATGCTGACGGATTGCGCCTGCGCGCGCGCCCTCATCGCCTGATTGCACAAAATCCAAATAGGCCGAAAGCGGCACTTTACTATCAATAATCACGCAGCGCTGACCCGGCAAAGCGACAATCACGTCGGGACGGATGGCGGTATCCTCGCCTGCCACGGTTTCCTGCGTCGTAAAATCGCGGGCGTGCGCAGACATGCCCGTCATTTCCAAAAGCCGCTGAAGCTGCAACTCCCCCCACCGCCCGCGCCCTGTGGGGGCACGCAAAGCTTGCAACAATTGGCTGGTTTCCTGCCGCAGCTGGATTTGCGTTTCGCGAGATGCCGTTACCATTTCCGCCAGCTCACGGTACGCGCCCTCGCGCTTGATCTCCATCGCCTGCAACTGCTGATCCATCTTGTGCAAGGTTTCCTGCACAGGCTTAATCATCGCATCAATCGCCACGGTCTTTTTATCAAGAGTCGCACTGGCCGCTTGCTCACGCTGCGCCAATTTGCCTTCTGCCAATTGCAAGAACGCCGCGCTGTTTTGATGCAGCGTATCGGCAGCCAAGGCCTTGAACGTGTCGATCATATCGCCCTGCGCCGCGCCCCGTCCGCGCAACAGGGCATAAGCGATGATGACCCCCAGAGCTGCGCCGCACAAAAAAATCAGAACAGGAAAAAAAGACGCCATCCACTAACCCGTCTTTCTAAGCGATAATGTCGGGCAAAAGATCGCTTTCAAGGCGCAAAATATCATCTTTAAGCGACAGTTTTCGCTTTTTCAAACGCGCCAATTGCACCATATCGGGAACCGACCGTTGCGCAAGAGCCAAAATGGCATCGTCAAGATCGCGATGTTCGGCCTTAAGAATTTCTAACCGTTCGAGAAGTTTATCTTGCTGACTCATAAGCGTTTTTTAAAACCTGATGGGAAAAGGAGAGGTATTATAGCAAAAAAGAACGCCCTGCGCCATGATTCCCTTTTTCAATCCAAGGCAACACAACGGCTATGAAATCAGGTTAACAAGGACACTAGCCCCCCCTCTCTAATCAAAAGAGCCGACATAAGTCGGCTTTTCTTTTGGTAGGCAGTG
Source organism: Micavibrio aeruginosavorus (assembly GCA_020720905.1). Taxonomy (GTDB): domain Bacteria; phylum Pseudomonadota; class Alphaproteobacteria; order UBA9219; family UBA9219; genus UBA8914. The sequence continues at coordinate 3,652 of DYNT01000062.1, read as the reverse complement.
AGGGTTTCGAACCCCCGACCCTCTCGGTGTAAACGAGATGCTCTACCGCTGAGCTAACTGCCCCTACCACGGCGTTCTTGTTAGCAAACTTTGAGAAGAAATCCAGCTTTATTTCGCGCCGCGCCCCTAACTTTTATCGCGCACGCCAAACGCCAAAACAATCACGGATCCCGCCCGCTTTCGCAAAGGAGATCCGTTGTTATATAGTCCGTCCGCTTGAAAACCCGAAAAATTTTTCCCCGCCAAACCGCATAAACCAAAGAGAAACAAGCAAACGCGGCCAAAAAGTTTTCGGGTTTTCAAGTTGACGTAGTATATAGCTTTTTTAGGTTATAGAGAACCTCTAAAGCCTCTTTTGGGGATAGGTTATCTGGATTTAAAGCGCGAATCGCTTCTAATCGTCGCGAATCGGTCTCATTAAGGTCGGTTTCATGTGCATTGTTGCTGAAAAGGGGCATGTTATCGGCTAAATTGGTTGTGTTGTCGTCTTTTTTATCCATCTCAAGCCTTTTTAGAACCATCTCGGCGCGTTTGATGACGGAGGGCGGCAGGCCAGCCATTTGCGCGACATGAAGGCCATAGGACCTGTCCGCCACCCCCGCCATGACTTCGTGTAAAAAGACGATTTCTTGCTCCCACTCGCGGATCCGCATGGTGGCGCAGGTCAAGTTAGGCAGCGTGTCCGCCAACTGCGTGAGTTCATGGTAGTGCGTGGCGAACAGGGTGCGGCAACGGTTGACCTCATGCAGATGCTCAAGCGTTGCCCACGCGATAGAAAGGCCGTCATAGGTTGCCGTGCCGCGCCCGATTTCATCCAAGATGACCAGCGCGCGTTCTTTGGCCTGATGGAGGATCGCGGCGGTTTCGACCATCTCAACCATAAAGGTGGATTGTCCCCGCGCCAGATCATCGGCCGCGCCAACGCGGCTGAAAAGCCGATCCACCACGCCGATATGCGCGGCGGCGGCGGGCACGAAACTCCCCATTTGCGCCAAAATGGCAATCAGCGCGTTTTGGCGCAAAAACGTGGACTTTCCGGCCATATTCGGCCCCGTCAAAAGCCATAGGCGCTGCGTTGTTCCCAAATCGCAATCATTGGCCACAAAAGGTTGCGGATTGGCCGCGTGGCGCAAGGCGGCTTCGACAACCGGATGCCGCCCGCCTTTGATGATAAAGGTCAGCGAGTCGTCAACCGTGGGGCGCGTATAGTCTTGCGTGATGGCCAATTCAGCCAGCGCTGTCGTCACATCGGCCACGGCCATCGCCTCGGCAGTGCGGCGCAACTGGGGCAGATGCGCCATAATTTCGGCCACCAGATCGGCAAAAAACTGGAGTTCAACAGCCAAGGCTTTGTCGGAAGCTTCGGCAATTTTACGATCAAGCTCGGACAACTCAACCGTTGTAAAGCGCACCGCGCCCGCAAGGCTTTGGCGATGGATAAAGGTTTCTTTTTGCGCCAGAAGCTTATCGGCATGAAGCGGGGAAACTTCGATATAATAGCCGATGACTTGGTTGTGCTTGATTTTAAGGGCCGCTGCGCCGCTGGCTGCCGCGTATTTTTGCTGCAAAGCTGCGATCAGGCGGCGACTATCGTCGCGCAATTCGATCAGCTCATCCAGTTGCGGGGCATAACCGCGTGCGATAAAGCCACCATCACGCGCCAAAAGCGGCAGCGTGTCAGACAGCGCCCGCGTGAGTCGATTATGCAGAATGCTGTGTTCGCCTAATCCTTGCAAGATAGAGTGCCATTCTTGCGGCAAGGTCGTGGGGGGCAACGCTAAAAGATGAGAGCGCATATGCTCGCCATAGCCTAGCGCATCGCGCACGCCAGCCAGATCACGAGGCCCCCCGCGCCCAAGAGCTAGGCGGGCAAGGGCACGTTCCATATCCGACGTTTGCTTAAGTTCATGGCGAAGCGCACCTCGCAGTTTTTCATGATGGGTCGCCATGGCCACCGCATCAAGGCGGGCGTTGATGGCCGCCACGTCCGTTAGTGGCGCGGCCAAGCGTGATGCCAAAAGCCGTGCGCCTGCGGACGTTAGCGTTTTATCGATGGCGGCGAGCAGAGAGCCTTGGCGGCTGCCTGCAAGGGTGCGCGTAATTTCAAGATTGCGCCGTGTGGCCGAATCCATCGCCAACGTGGCTTGGTGGGGGAGGGCGCTTGGACGAAGGAAGTGGGAGAGATCGCATTTTTGGGTAAGGCTGACGTATTCTAGGATTGTTCCTAAAGCAATTATTTCAGGGCGAGAAAAAGCACCCATCGAATCCAAGGCGGATATATGATATATCCCACATATCGTTCTTGCGGCTTTGTCGTGATTAAACAAAGCATTGGGAAGGTTTGTTAAAGTATCACGCCAACTGGCTAGCGTTTCAAACAGCGCAGTGTCTTGTACGGTGCGCTCGGCAATCAGGATTTCACTGGGCGCAAGCCTTGCTAAAACGGCGGCGATGTTTTCGGGCGTGACGCGCTCACAAAACGGCTCACTTTTCGCAAGATCCAGCCACGCGACGGCCATGCCTTCGCCCGTCTGCGCGATGCAAGCCAGATGGTTGGCTGCGCTGGCGTCTAGCAGCGTGTCCTCAGTCACTGTGCCAGGCGTGATGATCCGCACCACCTCACGCGCTACGATAGATTTGCCACCGCGCTTTTTGGCGGCGGCGGGGTCTTCCGTCTGCTCACACAGCGCGACGTGGAAACCTTGGCGGATCAACTTGGCCATATAGTTTTCATAGGCGTGGAACGGCACGCCGCACATGGGAATGTCTTGGCCTTGATGCTGCCCGCGCCGCGTCAGCGTGATGTCGAGAGCGCGAGAGGCCTTGATCGCATCCTCAAAGAAAAGCTCATAAAAGTCGCCAAGGCGAAAGAACAAAAGGCATTCGGGATGCTGCGCCTTGATCGCCAGATATTGCGTCATCAACGGTGTCGTGGCGGCGTTATCGGACGCATCGCTTATGGGGGCGCGAGCGGCGACCTTGGTTGGTGGAGGCTTTTGCGTTTCGGGCGGATGGCCCAGCAGCATCGCTTGCGCCATTTGGGGCGCGGTCAGCGTGGGCAGGTTGTCCGCGAAAAGCGTAGGTGCGGGCAGGGAGTCCTCCGCCGTTTCGCCCTGTTTGTTGACACATGATGACTTCATCGTGATGACCGCAACAATAGAGCTCTTGCATAACCAACCTCTTTCGTCATCCCCGCGAAGGCGGGGATCCAGCTGCGCTGCCCCGTGCTAGACACGGGGCTCGGCGTCGGGCTACGCTGCTTCGCAGCTTCGACCCGACAAGCTGGATTCCCGCCTTCGCGGGAATGACATCGGTTTAAAAAGTTATGCAAGAAATCTAATCCTTCCCCGTTTTCCTTAATGGCAGGGGAGTATAGCGTCATGCGAGGCGCAGGGGCAAATGGGATTAAACCGCCATGGTTTGGCTGTAAATTAAAGAGGTATATACCCCTTCCACTTCAAGAGTTGGTTTTTGGCAGGCAGAAAAAAACAAGAAAGCTGGATCCCCGCTTTCCACCTTTTTACCTCCCCCCTTGCGGGGGAGGAAAGTTTTTCTTGGGTTTACGTCAGTAAGCCCTAGAAAAACTAGGTGGGGGGTTATCACTTTGCATCGTTTGTGACCCCCCCACCTATGAAAACTAAGACTTACTCGC
>DYNT01000061.1:6602-7695 GCA_020720905.1 Micavibrio aeruginosavorus | reverse complement strand
ATCGCATTACCAAGGATATAGGGCGTGATGCCTTGCTGCCTTGCATAGGCCGCCGCCGCTTCCACCGCGTCTTGCGATGTCGCGATCAGGATATTTTCAACGTTTTTCAAACATGCGTCATCGGGTTTGACCGTTTCCTCACGCGCCTCTTCCAAATACTGAGCGATGGCAGGCGGCGGCGTGATGCCATAGCGGCGCAGAATATCGCGCGCATCGGCAAACGTCGTCACGTCACCAACGGTGGGGCCAGAAGCGATCACCGAGAGATCATCGCCCGACACGTCCGAGATAATCAGCGATACAACTTTTGCGCCTTTCGCCGCACGCGCAAGACGCCCACCAGAGATAGCCGACAGATGCTTACGCACGCAGTTAAACTCATTGATCGTCGCGCCCGATTTCAGCAAGGCATCGTTCACAACACGAATGTCGGGCATCTCCAGCCCCGCCGCAGGCAACGTCAAAAGAGCCGTGCCGCCGCCAGAGATCAAACACAAAAGCATATCGTCGGGAGTCAAGCTTCCCGCCAGATCAAGGATGCGCTGCGCGGCCTTGCGCCCCGCATCATCGGGGTTGGGATGTCCCGCCTCGACAACCTCAATCGTTTTGAGCGGAAGGCCATGTTGATAACGCGTGACAACAAGCCCCGCATCAATTTTCCCCTTATAATGTTCCTCTACCACCTTGGCCATCGAAGCCGCCGCCTTGCCCGCGCCAACGACAATCGTTCGCCCCTTGGGCGGCTCTGGCAGATTGGATGGAACGCACTGGCTTGGCATCGCGGCGCTTAGCCCCGCCTTGTAAAGACCGGTAAGAAAATCTTGAGGATTTTGTGTCATAATGTCCACTCTGATAAGAGGTGAAGGAAGGTTGTTTCTCTAGCCGTTAAGCGGTTGCGCTGCTTGCAAGGCCTTTTGTAGGAGCGTCATCCTTTCAGGCGAAGGCATGTTTCTGGCGGTTTTTGTGTTATCCGCAAACGCCTCGGCATAGGCATCCCAATCACGCCACATGGGCGGCAAGGGGATGATGTCAGCCTCGGTCATAGCCTTAAGAACTTTTCCGCCATTCGTCACAATGCTCCAAGGGGGAACAT